>NZ_JAGPYL010000056.1:0-42513 GCF_018070095.1 Micromonospora sp. U56 | reverse complement strand
CTGTCCCGCTACGCCTACAAGAGCCTCGGCGTCGACCGCAAGAGCTACCTCGCCACCCTCACCATCGACATCCTCGCAGGCCAACCCGCATTGACAGACCAGGCCGATCCTTAACTTCACGGCCTTGGCCTAAAGGCCCTGCACAGGGCGACAACGACGGCACTCTCGAGGAGACGCGCCGGCCACCGCGGTGACCATGCCGTACCACCGGCCCCATAGCCCTTACGCTACGAGCAGGCCCAGCGCGGACCAGGTTGGAGAGAGCATGGCCGAGTACCTGCCCAGCATCTACACGCAGTTTCTCGAACGCTTTCCGGAGATTGCCGACGCGCAAGGCGCGCTTGCTCGCGCAGTACGTGAGCGCAATCAGTTCGATGATCGAACCGACCGGCTCATCACGCTCGCCCTCGCCATCGGCGCGGAGGCGGAAGGCGCCGTTCGTTCCAAGGTTCGCAAGGCGTTAGCACACGGCGCCACTCTCGAGCAGGTCCGCGCGGTCGCGCTGAACGCGATCACGACCTGCGGATTCCCGACGGCCATCGCCGCCCTGGCGTGGATCGAGGACGTCGCCACGGCACCGCCGCCCGGTCACGAGGACGACGGCGCGTCGGCCTGACGCCGGACCTGTGCCTGTCGTACGGCGGCGGGCGCGGGCGGGGCGGTGGGCGCCGGTCCGCGGCGCCGGCGGTAGACGACGTAGGGGCGCCACACGTAGGCGATCGGGGCGGACCAGACGTGGACGAGGCGGGTGAAGGGCCACAGGGCGAGGAAGACGAACCCGCCGAGAGCGTGCAGTTGGTAGACCAGCGGTGCGTCGGTCATCAGCTCACTCTGCGGGTGCAGCCAGAAGATGCTGCGGAACCACACCGCGATGGTCTCGCGGTAGTCGTACCCGCCACCGAGCAGGTTGGTGGCGACGGTGGCGGTCATCCCGAGGACCACCATGGCAGCCAACGCCGTGTAGAGGACCTTGTCCATCGTGGTGGTGACGCGCCGGATCCGGCGGTTGACGATGCGGCGGGCGATCAACAGCGTGAGCCCGGCGACGAGCATCGTGCCGGTCAGCGTGCCGCCCCAGACCGCGGTGACGTGGTAGAGGTGCTCGGATATGCCGACCGCCTCGGTGACCGTGGCGGGCACGAGGAGGCCGACGGCGTGTCCGCCGACGACGCCGAGCGCCCCGAGATGGAACAGTGGCGAGCCGAGGCGCAGGAGGCGGTTTTCGAGCAACTGGCTGGTGTGGGTGGTCCAGCCGAACTGGTCGTGTCGCCACCGCCATACGTGACCGACCACGAACACCGTCAGGCACAGGTACGGCAGGACGATCCAGAGAAAGGTGGTCATCGCGGGGCCTCCGGCGCGCGGCAGGTGGGGTAGGGGGCCAGGGCAGCGCCGTTGGGCGCGTGCGGGTCGGGACTGTACGGATCCATGCCGACGGCCTCGACCGGTGGACCGTCGAAGGCGAGCGCGGCGATGGCTTCGCGGTCGGAGTCGGTGAGTTCGGGCAGGACGTAGGTGACCGCGTCGAGGATCAGCCGGTAGGGGGTGCCGAGGTCGGTGAGCGCGGCGCGGAGCAGTTCGATGCCGCGCCGGTGCTGACGCAGCGGGGCCTCTCCGTCACCAGGACCGACGGCGGCGGCGAATTCGAGGACGACAGGTAGCAGGTCGGGTAGCTCGCCGTCGGCCAGGCGGAGCCCGTGTGCCCGGTAGCGCTGCTTGAGGATCAGCAGGGCCATTCCGCGCTTGCGGGTGTCGCCGTGCAGGTAGTAGGTGAGGTAGAGGCCGGAGCGGCGGCGCAGGTCGAACGTCTGAACGTAGTGCTGCTGCACCTCGATCGGTTCAGTCCCGCGCAGCCAGGTGAGGAACTCGTCGAACAGCCGTCGGAGGTGCGGGTGTTCGATCCGCGCGGCGGCCGCCGACAGGGTGTCACCAGCCTCCACCAGGTCGCTGTCCGGATAGGTCAGCAGCAGCGCGGCGAGCTGGAACAGCTTCGCGCGTTCGGCGGCCGGGACGGAACGGGAGTGGACGGCGGCGGTGGGGGCGGTCATGATCCGCTCCGAAGTGGGTTGATCGACAGGCCGACGCGGCCGTCGCGGCGCCGGGCCATCAGTCCGCGCTGGCCGGGGTGCACGCCGGAATCGCCCTCGACGAGGTGGAACTGTTCCACGGTGGCGGCGGTCCGGTCGCCGCCCATGCCGGGGCCTCCCTCGCAGTCGAGGGAGCAGTCGCCCTGCGCGGCGGCCTGCGCCTCAAGTGCGGCGGCGTCCTTGTCGTAGGCGGTGGGGATGACGTACCGCTCGTCGTACTTGGCGATCGCCAGCAGTCGGTACATGGCCTCGACCTGGTCGGCGGTCATGTCGATGCTGTCGAGCAGGTCCTGGGCGACGGTGCCGTCCAGGGTGCGGACCCGCATGTAGGAGCGCATGGTGGCGAGCTTCATCAGCACCCCGGCGACGGCGTCGGCGTCCCCGGCCGTGAACAGCTCGGCCAGGTACTCGACGGGGATGCGTAGGTCGCGGATGGTGTGGAAGACATCGTCGGCGTCGGTGTCGTCGCGACCGGCCGCGCCGACCGCGTCGAGGACCGGGGAGAGCGGCGGCACGTACCACACCATGGGCAGGGTGCGGTACTCCGGGTGCAGCGGTAGGGCGATGCGGTACTCGCTGATGAGTCGCCACACGGGTGAGCGCTGCGCCGCGTCGATCCATTCGTCCGGCATGCCAGCGTCGCGAGCGGCCTGCTGCACGGCCGGGTCGTGCGGGTCGAGGAAGACGCCACGCTGGGCGTCGAGCAGGTCGTGTTCGTCGGGGACCGATGCGGCGGCGCCGACGGAGTCCTCGTCGTACAGGACGATGCCGAGGTAGCGGAGTCGCCCGACGCACGTCTCCGAGCAGATCGTGGGTTGGCCGGCCTCGATCCGAGGGAAGCAGAAGGTGCACTTCTCGGCCTTGCCGGTGGCGTGGTTCACGTACACCTTCTTGTAGGGGCACGCGGAGACGCACATCCGCCAGCCGCGGCACCTGTCCTGGTCGACGAGGACGATGCCGTCCTCGTCGCGCTTGTACATGGCGCCGGAGGGGCAGGCGGACACGCAGGCCGGGTTGAGGCAGTGCTCGCAGATGCGCGGCAGGTGGAACATGAAGGTCTTCTCGAACTCGAACTTGACCTTCGCGGCGGCGTCGGCGGGCATGCGAGCGATGTTGGGGTCCTGACCGGCGTGTTCGTGGGCGCCGCCGAGGCTGTCCTCCCAGTTCGCGCCCCATTGCACGGACATGGGTTCTCCGGTCAGGGCCGAGTACGGCCGCTTGACCGGGGTGTCGGTGAGTCCTGCGGGGGCGCTGACGAGGATGTCCTTGTCGAACGTGGCGGGCTCGTAGTAGTCGTCGATCGAGGGGAGGTCGGGGTTGGCGAACAGTCTGGTGAGCCGCTTGATCCGTCCGCCGGAGCGCAGGGTCAGGCGGCCCTTGCTGTCCAGTCGCCAGCCGCCGTGCCAGCGGTCCTGGTCCTCGTAACCCTTGGGATAGCCGATGCCCGGCTTGGTCTCGACGTTGTTGAACCACACGTACTCGGTGCCTTCGCGGTTGGTCCACGTCTGCTTGCACGTCACGGAGCAGGTGTGGCAACCGATGCACTTGTCGAGGTTCATCACCATGGCGACCTGCGCGCGGATCCTCATCAGTACTCCACTTCCTGGGCGCGGCGGCGGATGACGGTGATCTCGTCGCGTTGGCTGCCGATCGGTCCGTAGTAGTTGAAGGCGTAGGTGAGCTGGGCGTGCCCGCCGGCCAGGTGGGTCGGCTTCACCAGCAGCCGAGTCAACGAGTTGTGGTAGCCACCGCGCCGCCCCGTCTTCTCGGCCTTCGGAACGTTGACGGTGCGTTCCGGCGAGTGGTACTGGAACACGGTGCCCTCCGGCATGCGGTGGCTGACCACGGCGCGCGCGACCACGATGCCGTTGCGGTTGTGCGCCTCGATCCACTCGTTGTCCTTGACGCCGATCTTGGCAGCGTCCTCGACGCTCATCCAGATGACGGGCCCGCCGCGCGACAGGGCGAGCATGAGTTCGTTGTCGTGGTACATCGAGTGGATCGACCACTTGGCGTGCGGGGTCAGGAACCGGACCGTCACACCGCCGTCGACGAGTTCTCCTGGCTTACCGAAGTGGCGGGCCATGTTCAACGGCGGGCGGAAGGCCGGCAGCTGCTCACCCAGTTCGGCGATCCAGTCGTGTTCGATGAAGAAGTGCTGCCGGCCGGTGAGCGTGTGCCAGGGCTTGGACCGTTCGACGTTGAGGGTGAACGGTGAGTAGCGCCGTCCGCCCTTCTCCGAGCCGGACCACTCCGGGCTGGTGAACACCGGCTGTGGCGCTGACTGGGTATCCGGGAAGGAGATCTGGTCGTTCTCGTGGCCTTCGATCAGGTCGCGGAACGGTTGGCCGGTGCGCTCCTCGAGGGCGGCGAAACCGGCGGCGGCGACCCTGCCGTTCGTGGTGCCGGACAGCGCCAGGATCGCCTCGCACATCCGGTCGGCGGTGGCCAGGGAGGGCCGCCCGGCGAACGGACCGTCGGCGATGACGCCGTTTTCGTGGCGCAGGTACTCCAATTCCGGACCGACGTCCACGGTGAGCGCCTTGGTGGTGGTGCCGAGGGTGTCCAGCAGCGGGCCCACGGCCCGCATCTTGGCCCCGATGAGGGTGTAGTCGCGTTCGATCTCGATGAGCTTGGGCATGGTGCGGCCGGGCAGCGGCTCGCACTCGGCGGCTCTCCAGTCGCGGACCCGTCCGCCCGGCATCGCCAGTTCGTCAGGTGTGTCGTGCTGCAGCGGCGCGGCCAGCACGTCGCGGCGGACACCGAGGTGGGTGCCAGCAAGCTCGCTCACCCGGTCGGCCAGCGCGAGGAAGGCGTCGTAGTCGGTGTGCACGTCGGCCGGGGGCTCGACTGCTGGACTGAACGCGTGCACGAACGGGTGCATGTCGGTCGTGGAGATGTCGTGCTTCTCGTACCAGGTGGCGGCGGGCAGGACCAGATCGGCGTGCAGGCCGGTGTTGGTCATGCGGAAGTCGATCGCGGTGAGCAGGTCGAGCTTGCCGGTCGGGGCCTCCTCCCGCCAGGTGACGTCTCGGGGCCGGTGGTCGGGGTCGCACTCCTCGGCGCTGGCCAGGGAGTCCACGCCGAGCAGGTGCCGCATGAAGTACTCGTTGCCCTTGCCCGAGGAGCCGAGCAGGTTGGCCCGCCACAGGGTGAGGCACCGGGGGAAGTTGGCGGGGTCGTCGGGGTCCTCGGCCACGCCCTTGAGCCGGCCGGCCTTGAGTTCGGTGACAATGTGGTCCTGGACGGAGCGGCCGGCCGCGGCCGCCTCGTCGCTGAGGTCGAGAGGGTTGCGGTTGAACGCCGGGTGACCGGGGCTCCAGCCCATCCGCTGCGCCGCGGCGACCGTGTCGGCGAAGGCCATGCCGGCGAACCGGCCGGTCCCCAACGGCGAGGACAGCTCGTCGGCGGGCACCCGCTCGTAGCGCCACTGGTCGGTGTGCAGGTACCAGAACGGGGTGCTGGCCTGGTGGCGCGTCGGCCGCTGCCAGTCGAAGGCGAACGACAGGTGCTGCTGGCCGGTCAGCGGCCGGGCCTTCTCCTGCCCGACGTAGTGCGCCCAGCCGCCACCGTTGACACCCTGGCAGCCGGTCAGGGTGACCAGCGCGATGAACGCCCGGTAGGTCATGTCGGAGTGGAACCACTGGTTGGTGCCGGCGCCGAGCACGATCAGCGAGCGGCCCCGGCTGCGTTCGGCGTTGCGCGCGAACTCCCGGCCGATGCGGGCGGCCACCGCGGCCGGCACCCCGGTGATGCGTTCCTGCCAGGCCGGCGTGCTCGGCTCGTCGGGATCGTCGTAGCCGGTCGGCCAACTGCCCGGCAGCTCGCCACGGCGCACGCCGAACTGGGCCATGAGCAGGTCGAACACGGACGTGACAAGGTGCTCGCCCACCCGCATGACCGGCACACCCCGGCGCATGGTGGACCCGCCCTCGGTGTCTCCGATGTCGAACCGGGCCAGGTCGACCTCCACCGTGTCATCCGTGTGGTCGAGCAGTCCCAGCGTGGGCAGCACCTCCCCGAGGTCCAGATTCCACCGGCCTGCGCCCTGCTCGCCGTAGCGGAACCCCAGCGACCCGTTCGGGACGACCGGCTGGCCGGTACGCGAATCGATCAGCACCGTCTTGTGCGCCGCCGCCGGGTCGCTGTCGCCGAGGTCGCTTGCGGTGAGGAACCGGTCGGCGGCCCACCCGCCGTCGCCGCTTCGCCGCAGGGTGACGAGGAACGGGAGGTCGGTGAACCTGCGGACGTAGTCGGTGAAGTAGGGCACCTGCCGGTCGCGGAAGAACTCGGTGAGGACGACGTGGCCCATCGCCATGGCGAGGGCGCCGTCGGTACCGGGGTGGGGCGCCAGCCAGTCGTCGGCGAACTTGACGTTGTCGGCGTAGTCCGGGCTCACCGCGACGACCTTGGTGCCGCGGTAGCGGGCCTCGGCGAGGAAGTGCGCGTCCGGGGTCCGGGTCACCGGAATGTTGGAGCCCCACATCATCAGGTAGGTGGCGTTCCACCAGTCGCCTGCCTCGGGGACGTCGGTCTGGTCCCCCCAGATCTGCGGCGAGGCGATCGGCAGGTCGGCGTACCAGTCGTAGAAGCTCAG
The DNA here is from genome assembly GCF_018070095.1 of Micromonospora sp. U56. NCBI lineage: Bacteria > Bacillati > Actinomycetota > Actinomycetes > Micromonosporales > Micromonosporaceae > Micromonospora > Micromonospora sp. U56. The sequence goes on along the minus strand of NZ_JAGPYL010000056.1, from coordinate 35,829 downwards.
CAGGGTGCCACCCAGCAGCGAGTGGTACCGGGTGCCGGCGGCGAACGACGCCATGGACATTGCCGGGATCGGCGAGAACCCGACGACCCGGTCCGGCCCGTACGTCTTGGTCGTGTAGACGTGCGCGGCGGCCATCATGGTGATCGCCTCGTCCCAACTGGCGCGGACAAAACCTCCGCGGCCTCGCTGGCTCTTGTACGCCCGCGCCTTCTCCGGGTTCTCGACGATGTCGGCCCAGGCGAGGACCGGGTCGCCGAGGCGCTGGAGCCCCGCACGGAACATGTTCACCAGCGCCGCCCGGACGTAGGGGTGACGGACCCGCGATGGTGAGTACTCGTACCAGGAGAACGAGGCGCCGCGCGGGCAGCCGCGGGGTTCGTAATCGGGCGCGTCCGGCCCGGTCGTCGGGTAGTCGGTGGCCTGGTGCTCCCAGGTGATGAGCCCGTCCTTCACGAACACGTTCCAGGAACACGAGCCGGTGCAGTTGACGCCATGTGTGGAGCGGACCACCCGGTCGTAGCGCCACCGGTCGCGGTAGAAGGTGTCCCACTCGTTGCTGTCGACCTGGTGCAGGGTGCGCCCGTGGTCCCCGACGGTTTCCTTGGTCAGGAGACGGCGTGCCGCCAGCAGCGGCGCCATGCCGGGCACCGCGTCCGTCGAGGGGGTGGTGATGTCCTGCCTTGGGCGTGGTGACACGGTTGTTGCTCCTTCATGAGTGGCACGGCGTCCGCGCAGATGTCACGCCGGGCCGCATCTCCGACCGTCTTCCAGCTTTCGCGGAAATTGCGGGTGAGTCAGGTGCCGGCCGTCCCGGATCGCAAGGACCAAGGTCCCGAACCGGCCACGTCACTGCCACCGGGGTAGGTGAGGGACGCCGCCCCTCGGTGGACCGCACCGTCGCGGGCGACGGGCGTCAGCTGCTGGCTGCGGCAGGCCGTGCACCCGCACCGCCTGCGCGTTTGGCGAGTCCCGCCATCTTGACCGCGGTGAAGACGGCAGCGGCCAGTGCGACGTCGGAGAGCAGCATCAGGCCGATGCTGTACGAGCCCTGCTCGCCGTAGACCCACCCCATCAGCAGCGGCGGAACAAATCCGCCGAGGCCGCCGGCCGCCCCGACCAGTCCGGTGACCGCCCCGACCTGTTCGGCGGGTGCGACCTTGCCGACCAGGGCGAACACCGCACCGCTGGCGGCACCGAGCAGGGCCGCCATTCCGAGCAGGGCGACGGTGGCCACCGGCATGAGGGCCGGCTCGAAGGACTGTACGACGGCGACGACCGCCACCAGGGCGAAGCACCAGACCAGCACCGGGACCGGGTGCAGCCGGTCGGACAGCCAGCCACCGACCGGGCGAGCGGCCACGGCGAGCACCACGAAGCCGGCGGTGCGCAGCGCTCCATCGGTGGGGTTCAGGTGGTAGGTCGTACGCAGGTAGGCGGGCAGGTAGACGCTGAACGCCACGAAGCCGCCGAAGCCAACGGCGTAGAGGAAGCACAACTGCCAGGTGACGCTGAGCCGGCCGACGTCCACGAGCCGACGCCACGGCGAGGCGGTGGGACGGGTGCGCCCGGGCGCGTCCCGCAGCAGCAGGAAGGACAACCCGGCGTATCCGGCGAGAACCGCGGCGACGAGCAGGAAAGGTGCCGAGTCGCCGAAGGCGTCGGCCAGCGGGACGGTGGTGAAGTTCGCGATCGCCGTGCCGCCCATCCCGACGCCGAACACGCCGATGGCGAATCCGCGCCGGGCCGGCGGATACCAGCCGGAGACGTGCGGGACGCCGACGGCGAATGTGGTGCCGCCGATGCCGAGGAAGAAGCCGGTGACGATCAGGGCCGTGTACGAGGAGACCATGGTGAGGGTCAGCACCGGCACGATGGTGGCAACGGTCACGAGTGGGAACACCGCGCGGGCGCCGTACCGGTCGGTGAGGGCTCCCACCGGGATCCGGCCGAGGGAACCCACCACGACCGGCACCGCGACGAGCAGCGACTGGGCGGCGAAACTCAAGTCCAGCCGTTCCTTGATGCCCGGGCCGAGCGGCCCCAGCAGTGCCCACGCCCAGAAGTTGACCAGGAATCCCAGGGTCGCTACGGCGAGCTGAAGGGTGGCGCCGGCGGCGCGACCGGGTTGTTGAGCCGTCCGGATCTGCGTCGGCTGGCGGTCGCTGGTCATGATCATCGCTTTTCTCCCTGGACAAGACCTCAGTGAGGACTCGGAAGAGGATTGGTGCTGTCCGCTTCCCCAGACGAGCGTGGTGCACCGGAACGTGATCGGTCAGGGCCGGAGGTCCCGGCGGGATGGGGGCGCCGGGCCTGCTACCGCCCCCCGGGACGCAGCGGCCGCACTCGCTCGCACCGCAAAACCATGACCGACCACGGCCATTGGTCTCCCAGGGGTCGGGACCTCCGGTGCTGCCGCTGTCCGGATCCGCCGGGTCAACCTCAACCATGATCTCGGTAGGCCGCCCGGCACGGGGTGCCGCTGACGGTGGTGGTGCTGCGCAACGACCGGTACGGCGTGCTCGAGGACTACTGCGAGTTCCTGGGGGTGACCGGCGTTTCCGGCCTGCGGGTGCCCGGCATCGATGCCGTGTCGGCGGGCCCGCCGGAACCCACTGGTGAGGCGACTGTGGTGGAGTCCGCCGCTGAATCCGCTCGACGCGTCCGACCGGCCGTGCCCGACGTACGGACCAACCCGTTGTCTACTCCTGTTCTGGATGCTCCAGCGCGGCTCAACTCGCGGCATGCCGATCATGACGAGGCGGACCTGGCCAGGCTGCTGCCGGTGGTGACCAACGCCGCCCGCACCGCCCGGATTCAGGCCGGGACAGGGCCGACTGCCTGCGGGAGCGTGAAAACCGGCGATCCGGGGACCTGAGTCCCGTTCGGCTTCGGGACCTGGGCCTCTGCGCGGCTGCCTAACGGGCGGGCAGGGTGGTCGACATGACCGCACTTGTGCTCGCCGCCACAGGAGCACTGCTCCTCGCCGCCGGTCCCTTCATGATCGCCCAGGGCATCCGTGGCCGGCTCACCGTCACCCACGAGCTGACCACGCAGCGGATAGCGTTCCCGCCTCGTGGCCTGCCCGCTCCGCTCACCCGGTACGCCGACGCCTCGGTACGCACCGGGACGCAGGCCCGTGCCTACTCCGACCTGATCGCTCAGCACGTGGCCCAGGCCACCGGCGGCCGCACGTACTCGCAGATCGCCCAGGAATACATGACGAATGGGCGCGACGACGAGCGGCTCAAGCAGCTCCGGCAGACCGCCTTCATGGGGGAGACGCTGCGCGGAGCCCTGCTCGGGGCGTACCAGGCGTGGCAGGTAAGCGCGTTGGTGATCGGGCTCGGCGGCATCGTCGTGCTGGTGGGGGCGGCGTTCCTCGCCCTGGCGGCGCACCTGTCGTGACCGGGTGACGGGGATACCGGACGACTGGTGGCGGACGGTGGAGCGTCCGCCACCAGTCAGGTCAGACCTCGTCAGGGGAGGAGAGCGCACCGACCGCGGGTGAGCAGCACCGCCCGCAGGTTGAACACCGCGGCTTCCACGCTGATCAGCAGCTGTCGACCCTGCCGGCCGCCGGCCGGGCGTCTCAAGGCCTCGTGCTGTGCGATTCGCACCTTGGGCGACCCGGCCAATGGCACGGGCCGTCGGGACCTTTGGCCCTGTCCCGCCGCTCGTCGGGTTTTGATGATGCGAGCATGGCGTCGCGGAATCTGCGGGAACTCTCCGCCGAGGAGTGCCTCACACTTCTCGGCAGCGTCTCCCTGGGCCGGATCGTGTTTACGGACAAGGCGCTGCCGGCGATCCGGCCAGTCAATCACATCCTCGACGACGGATCCGTGATCATCCGTAGCCATCTGGGCGGCGGTCTGGCCTCGGCGGTGGACTCGGGCCGGGGCGTGGTGGTGGCGTACGAGGCGGACATGATCGACCCGGTCGAGCGGCTGGGCTGGAGCGTCGTGGTCACCGGCTTCGCGCGCCTGCTGGCCGACTCGCGCGAGGTGGCCCGGTACGGGCGGGCGCTGCAACCATGGGTCTCGATGGCCATGGACTGCGTGATCCGCATCGAGCCACACATCGTGGTCGGCTACCGGCTGGTCGACGCGGGCGAGGCGGTCAGCACACAGTGACGCTGGACCCGCTGGAGTACGTGGCCGAGGGCCTCACCAACCGCGAGATCGCCGGCAAGATGTTTCTCGCGGAGAAGACAGTGAAGAACTACGTGTCGAGCATGCTGGCGAAGCTCGGCCTGGAGCGCCGCACTCAGGCCGCCGTGCTCGCCGCTCGCCTCCTCGGCAGGACCCACTGACCGGATCTCGGTCGCGCCCGTCGTCGCCGGCGCCCGCTGCGCCGCCAAGATCATGCTTCAACCCGGATGCAGTGGCCTCCGGCTCGCCGCGAGGCCAGTGCATCCTGGAATAGCACGCAGGGCGCGGGCGTCAGTCGTTCAGCGGCACGCGCCAGTGCAGTCGGGTGCCGTGCGGGGCGACCGGCTGCACCTCGAGGGTGCCGCTGTGGCGTTCGGCGCGTTCGCGGAGGTTGACCAGGCCGCCGCGGGCGGCGGCCGGGTCGCAGCCGACCCCGTCGTCGGTGACGGTCACCGACACCTGGCCGGCGTCCACGCGGACGGCGACAGCGACGTGGTGCACCTGGGCGTGGCGTACCGCGTTGGACAGCGCCTCCCGCAGCACGGCGGTGAGGTCGGGGCGGACCTCGTCGGGGACGGCGCTGTCGGTCTGCCCGGTCAGCTCCAGGGTGGGTCGGTAGCCGAGCGACTCGGCGGCGACCTCGACGGCCTCCCGGATCTCCGTGCGCAGCGCCGCGCTCATCGGCGTCCGCAGCTCGAAGATGGTGCGGCGGATGTCCTTGATCGTGGCGTCCAGGTCGTCGACCGGTGCCGCCACCTCACCACGCCCTGGCCGTCCCGGTCCACGACCAGCCGCAGGTGGTGCAGGTGCCTTCGGACAGGGCCAGCTCGGTCTCGTCGTCGGTGTCAGCGAACCGGTCGCCACGGATGATCGGGGTCGGTGGGTGTGGCCCGGTCACCGGCGACGCGGATGCCGTAGGCGGGAGCGGCTGCTCCACCGGGCACCGGACCGAGGTAGGTGTGGCCGGTCAGGTGGCACCAGGCGGGCAGGTCCAGTGGTGCGGCCGGGTCGGTGGTGAGTAGGTGGATGACGGTGCCGGGCGTGACGGCCCGGATCAGGGCCCGTAGCTCCAGCAGCAGCCGTACGCAGCCGCGGTCGCCGCCGTCGAGCACGACGGGCGGTTCGGCAGGCGGCATGGCATCTCCTGTGGCGGGGTGCGGAGGGGACGGGTCGTCAGGCTGGTTGGTAGTGGGTGCTCCAGGTGGCGCCGCCGTCGGTGCTGGCGATGATCCGTTCCCCGGCGACGGCCAGGTAGAGCTTCGCGCCGTGGCGGGTCAGCGCATGCGGAGGTGCGTCGGCGTCACCACGCCGCTGCCACGTGACGCCACCGTCGGACGACTGCCATACCCCGCCGTCGGCGTCGACGCCGAACAGCTCCTGGTCGGTGTCCCAGGTGAGTACCGCCAGCGACGGCGTACCGGGGAGCAGTTGCCAGCTGCGGCCCCCATCGAGGGAGCGTTGCAGGCCGTTGCGCCCGACGGCGAGGACCTCATCGGGGCGGCTGGGGCTGACCGTGAACGCGCCGATCACGGTCAGGGAGCGGTGCTCCCAGACTTGCCGGTCGGTGCTGGCCATGAAAGCGCCGTCGGTGGAGTTGTAGCCGTACAGGGTGTCGTGCGCGGCGTGCAGGCCGTGGAAGTCCGCCGCCCCGGACAGCGCGATGGTGTTCCAGGTGACGCCGCCATCGGTCGACTCGATGAGGCCGAGGTTCGCCGGGCCGCGGGCGTGCGGGTCGGGGTGGCCGGATGCGACGAAGTGCCCCGGCCCTACCGTGGTGAAGCCCATCAGGTCGGGGGCGTGCGTCGACACGCGCACCGCCGCGTCCGCTCCGTCGACGCGGTACAGGCCGTGGTGCGTGGCGGCGTGCAGGACCCCGGTTGCGGGATCGACCGCCAGGGCATGTACGTGCCCGATGTCGCCCGCCGCTGCCGTGCCGCCGACCCCGGCGTCGCCGGGTCCGGAGATCAACGTGACCACCGTGCCCGCGATGACCGCAAGTACGGTTGCCGCGACGCCCACCCAGCGGGCGCTGCCGCCGGGACGGGCGGGGCACCGAGTCGCACCTCTTCCCGCCCGCTCGCCAGTCATCGCGGCGACACCCGGAACAGCCCGCTCGCGCCCCGGGTCGCGTCGGCGAAACGGTGGCTGAGCATCGGGTAGTCGCCCGGCGCGGCGAACGTGAACTCGACGAAACCGCCCTGCGCGGGCGCGAGGTCGAGAACCTGGGCGCCGCCGCGGGTGGCGTCCGGTCGCAGCACGTACGTGCCCTCCTTGAACACCGTGTCGAAGACGGTGCCGACGACGTGGAACGCCGACGATGCCGACGGCCCGGCATCGACGACCCAGACCCGCGTGCGGAAACCGGCCGTGATCGTCAGTGGCGCGAACCGGTACTGACCGGCGTAGCCATTGAATACCACCGCGTCGTACTCCGCCCGGTAGAGCTTGCCCACCTTGGCCAGGCCGTCCCGGGGGCCGAGCGCCAACTCCGACTGTACGATGACGAACTCCTGATCCACCGGCGGCAGCCCAGCAGGATCGATGATGATCGCGCCGAACATGCCGTTGCCGACGTGGTGCACGGCCGGGGCGCTGCCGCAGTGGTAAAGGAACGCGCCAGCCCGCTCGGCGGTGAAGCGGTAGGTGAGCCGCTCACCCGGTGCGATCGTGCGCATCTGCACCATCGGGGCGACCTGCGAGGCGTGAAAATCGACCGAGTGCCCGGTGGAGCCGTCGTTGACGAGCGTGACCACGAAACGGTCACCGACCCGGCCGCGCAGCGTAGGGCCGGGCACGGCGCCGTTGTACGTCCACGCCCGCTGCCGCACTCCCGGCGCCACCTCCAGCACCGTCTCCCGGACGGTGAGGGTGATCCGATGCTCGCCTCCGGCCGGCGCCGGCGCCAGGACCGCTTCGCGGGCCCGGAAGCCGGCCGCGGGCACGGCTGCCGGGTCGTAGACGGCCGGCTCGCCGTGGGTGCCTTCGTGGCTGCTGTGGTCGTGGCCGTCCTCGGTCCCGAGCTCGGGGTCTGCCGATGCCGTGCCGTGGCCGGAACGGGCGACTGAATGCTGCTCGGTCGCAGTCCACGCGCCTGCGCCGTAGGCTGCGCCGAGCAGCAGCACGAGCGCGAGTCCGACGGCTGCCACCCTGCCCGGGCCGCGCAGTCTCCGCAGCCCATCCGGCATCTCCTGCTTTGTCACCCGTCCACCCTGCGTGGGCCTTCGGTGGTGCGGCAAGAGGCCCCACGACACCATCTGCGGGCACAAGGTCTCTACCGTTGCGGACTTTCGCTGCGACCCGCGCCTCAACCAGTGCTACCGGCACCTGTCGACGGATGGCTGGTCGCAGGCCGTCCCGCCGGGAAGGCGGCGTTACGAGGCGCCGGCACAACACAGCGGCGACGTGACCTCCGCTCAACCGGCCGAGGCCTGCCGCCGGGACTTGGACACCTGCCCTGCGGGAGTTGGGGAATCCGCGATGCCGGCTTGAAGACCCGGCCCGCCGATCGGGCCGCGGGCAGAGCCGGAGGCCCGCATCGGCAGGGGGAGGCCGGCCGGTCAGACGGGCTGCCGGCCGGGCCGGGGCTATCACAGGGCGAGCAGAGCCACCCTGTCACCGCGCTGCCATCGGGAGGGAACGACGGCGAAGGCGTCGGCAGTAGCGGCGGCGCCCAGGTAGCCGGGATGTGCGCCCTCGACGAGCCGCAGGTGTCCGTCCCGGCGTCGTACGGGCAGGATGCGGGTGTTCCGGGCGTCCGGACGTAGTGGATCGGCCACGACCGCCGCGTCGAGCTCGGGCAGGGGTCGACCGTCAAGAGCGGCGAGCAGCGGGTCGAGCAGAGTGAGCGCGGCAACCAGCGCGGCGTAGGGGTTGCCCGGCAGCCCGACGATCCATCTCGGCCCGACCTGCGCCAGGACCTGTGGGTGCCCCGGGCGGCACGCCACGCCGTCGACGTGCACCACGGCGTGGAGGCGCCGCAACGAGGGGTGCAGTCCGTCTGCGGGGCCGACGGACGATGCCCCACAGACGATTGTCACATCGGCGTCGGTCGTGCTGTCCGAGATCGCCTCGGCGAACCAGTCGGGATGGTCGCCGACCATCCGGGAGTCCAACAGCAGCGCTCCCCAGGCTGCCAGGAGCGGGCCGAGCATCGGTCCGATGGCGTCCCGGACCCTGCCCCACCGGGGCAGACCGGTGTGGACCAGCTCGTCGCCGCTGATCACCAGCCGTACCCGGGGTCGGGCGTGGACGGTGAGCATGTCGAGTCCGACGCTGGCGGCCAGCCCCACCGTTGCCGGGGTGAGGCGTGCGCCGGCCGGTGCGATTTCCTGTCCCGGCTGGGCGTATTCACCGGCGTGGCGGATGTGCCTACGGTCGCCCGGGGTCGCGCGCACGACATCACCGGTCCGGTCGGCGGCCTCGTAGGGCACGACCCGGTCCGTGCCGTCCGGCACAGGAGCGCCGGTGGCGACCTCGACGGCGGTATGCGCGGCCAGGGGTGCGACACTGTGGACACGTCCGGCGAGAACACGGTCGACGACCCGCCACGGGCCGTCCCCGCGGACCGCGTACCCGTCCATGGCGGAATTGGTGAAGCCGGGCAGCGGAACCGCCGCACGTAGCGGAGCCGCCAGGGTCCGGCCGGTCGCGGTCGCGAGCGGCACCGACTCCGCGGGCAGAGCAGCCGGGAGCGTGTGCGCCAGCATCCGCGCGGCGGCCCACTCTGCGGCCGGGCGCGCCGCACGGTCGTGGTGACGGTGGTCCGCCGCGATGGTCATGGCGCTGCCTCGACCGCCGCCTCCGGCGGAACCAACGCGGCGACTGCGACGCGGGCGGCGGCGGGGTCGGCGCCGCGGCCGACGGCCACCCCGATGAGGTACGCGGCGAGCGGTGCCGCCGGTCGGCAGACGCCGTGCGCCACCTGTCGTACGACCTCCAGCACCGCGCGGGTGTCCTCGGGCGGCGGCGCGTCGAGGTCGAGCGCCGACGACACCTCGGCCAGCCAGTCGTCCAGTCGGGGACCGATGGTCATGTTTCTCCCCTGGGTTGGTCAGCCGCCGGCGAACGGCGGTAGCACGTCGACGGTGGCGGCCGGGGGCAGGACGGCCTCGCGGTCACGCCACTGGGTGCCGTCGACCAGGAAGCTGCACGTCCGCAGGGCTGCGCGCAGCGCGGGGTCGTGCGTGCTGCCCAGCCGTTCGAGCAGCTCGGCCAGGGTGGTGGCCCGCTGGTCCTCCTCCGATACTCCGGCGGCGGCCCGGGTGCCGCCGAAGTACCGAACCCGTACGGTGTTCACCGTCGCGAGCGGCTGCGGTCGCCGCGCGGGTGGGCAGCTTCGGCGGTCCCTCCCAGCCGGGCCGGATCGGCCGCCAGCAGCGCCCGTTGTGCCCTCTCGGTTGCTCGCGACATACGCCTCGTCCCCTCGGTCGATCTGTGATCCCCACCGTCGCGCCGGTCGGGGCGCAACCGGAGCGGGCACGTCGCCATCCTGCCGGCGCAGTGCGGCGCGGAACCGGGCCGAAGGTCCCGAGATCATCTGGGCATGGTGACCCCTTCTGCCGAGGTCACCGGCGAACCGACGGGACCAGAGACCCTGTTTCTACCGGTTCGCACCGACCACCATCGTCGGTATGACCGACACGCTGGAGGCGACACATCCGGGCGCGCGACGGCGGGGGCCGGCGGCCTCGATCCGGTTGCCGAGGCAGGACGTCGGGCAGCGCCCGTTCATCGTGATCTGGGAGGCCACCCAGGCCTGCCCGTTGGCCTGCCTGCACTGCCGGGCCTCCGCCCGCCCGGCCCGCGATCCGGCGGAACTGGACACCGACGAGGCGACGGCGCTGATGGCGCAGGTCGCCGACTTCGGCCACCCGGCGCCGCTGTTCGTGGTCACCGGCGGCGACCCGTTCCAGCGGCCCGACCTGGAGACCCTGGTCCGGCGGGGAACCGAACTCGGGCTGGCTGTCTCGGTGTCCCCGTCGGGGACACCGACCCTCACCCGGGATGCCCTGGCCGGGCTTCGTGCCGCCGGCGCCCGGGCGGTCTCGCTGAGCCTGGACGCCGCCGACGCCGCCGGGCACGACGGGTTCCGGGGCGTACCCGGAGTGTGGGACCTGACCGCGAGGGCCTGGCGGGACGCGCTCGACCTGGGCCTGAAGGTCCAGATCAACACCACGGTGACCCGGCGGAACGTCGGGGACCTGCCGGACATCGCCGCCGGGGTCCGCGACCGGGGCGCGCTGCTCTGGAGCGTGTTCTTCCTGGTACCGACCGGCCGGGGCCGGGCGTTGAGCGCTCTGGACGCCGCCGAGACCGAGGACGTGCTCAACGCCCTCTACGACCTCGGCGAGGTGGTCGCGGTCAAGACGACCGAGGCGCACCACTTCCGGCGGGTGTGCCTGCAACGCGACGTGCTGGCCCGGCGTGGCGAGGACCATGTCCGGGCGCTGGGGCTGGGTCCGCTCTACCGGCGGTTGGGTGACCTGCTGCGGGAGCGTGGCCTGACCGGGCGGCCGCAGCGCACCCGGCGTCCTCCGCTGCGGGTCAGCGCCGGCAACGGCTTCGCCTTCGTCTCCCATCGGGGAGACGTGCATCCCAGCGGCTTTCTGCCCGTGCCGGCCGGCAACGTGCGCCAGCGGTCGCTGGTGGAGATCTACCGGGACTCGGAACTGTTCACCGGATTGCGGGACCCGGGGCGCCTCGGTGGGCGCTGTGGTGCCTGCGAGTTCCGGGCGGTCTGCGGCGGATCCCGGGCCCGGGCGTACGCCGTCACCGGCGACCTGTGGGCCGAGGATCCGTCCTGCGGCTATCTGCCGGGGTCGTTCCCCCGCGCGGAGGAGGGGAAGGAGTCCCTGGCCACCTGACCGCGCCGGCGTCGCGTCCGTAATTGCCGTGCGGACGGTGGGCGGCTCCGGCCCGCCGGGGAACCGGAGCCGCCCCGGCTCAGGACTGCTCCGGTCCGGTGAACAGGGGAGTGCTCAGGTACCGCTCGCCGGTGTCGGGCAGCACGACCACCACCGTCGCCCCGGCGTGCTCCGGCCGCGCCGCCACCTGCATCGCGGCGTGCAGGGCGGCACCGCTGGAAACGCCGGCCAGCAGCCCTTCGGCGCGGGCGAGCCGACGGGCCGTGGCCCGGGCCTGCTCCGCGTCGACCCGGACGACCAGGTCGTAGACGGTCGGGTCGAGCACCTCGGGGACGAAGCCGGCACCGATGCCCTGGATGCCGTGCGGCGCCGGTTGACCGCCGGAGAGGACCGGAGACTCGGCCGGCTCCACCGCCACCGTCCACACGCCCGGCTTCCTGGCCTTGAGTACCTGGCCGACGCCGGTGAGCGTGCCGCCGGTGCCGACGCCGGCGACCAGGATGTCGACCCTTCCTTCGGTGTCGGCCCAGATCTCCTCCGCCGTGGTCCGGCGGTGGATCTCCGGGTTGGCTGGATTGTCGAACTGCCGCGGCAGGAATGCCCGATCGGCGTCCGCGATCTCCCAGGCCCGGCGGACCGCGCCGGCCATGCCCTCGGCCGCCGGGGTGAGCACGATCCGCGCCCCGTACGCGGCCAGCAGCGCCCGCCGCTCCACGCTCATGCTCTCCGGCATCGTGAGGATCACCCGGTAGCCGCGGACGGCGCCGACCAGGGCCAGCCCGACACCGGTGTTGCCGCTGGTCGCCTCGACGATCGTCCCGCCCGGGGCCAGTTCGCCGCTGGCCTCCGCCGCCTCGACCAGCGCGAGGGCCAGCCGGTCCTTCACGCTGCCGCCCGGGTTGGCCGACTCCAGCTTGCCGAGCAGGGTGACCGGCAGCTCCGCCGCCAGCCGGTCCAGCCGCACCAGCGGGGTACGGCCGATCAGGGCCGTCACGTCGGGATGGATCATCAGGTTCTCCTCGCTCCGGGCCGGGTGTCCGGCCGTCGGGTGGTGGACGGTGCCGCCCGCGGGGCGTGCAGCCGCGCGCCGGGCGGCACGTCATCCAGGACCAGGCAGTGCGCCCCGACGCGGGCGTCGTCACCGACCCGTACCGGGCCGAGCACCGAGGCGCCCACGCCGAGCACGACCCGGTGGCCGATGGTGGGGTGGCGGCGGCTTCCCTCGCCGTCGAGCCACCAGCCGCGGCCTCCCAGCGTCACCCGGTGGTAGATGGTCACGTCGTCGCCGACGCGGGCGGTCTCCCCGATCACCACGGCCGCGCCGTGGTCGATGAACAGGCGGCGGCCGATGACCGCCCCGGGGTGGATCTCGACGCCGGTCAGCAGGCGGGTGAGCTGGCTGAGCGCCCGGGGCAGTAGGGGCAGCCCCCAGCGGTGCAGCCGGTGGGCGATCCGATGGCTCCACACCGCCCAGAGGCCGGGGTAGAGCAGCGCCTCCACGATCCGGGCGCCGCGCAGGGCAGGGTCGCGGCGGTACGCCGCGCGGATGTCGTCGAGCATGGGGGTGTTCCCGGGGGCAGGGGCCGGTGCCGCGGCGACCGGCCGGTCGGGCAGGACCGGCATACGGCCAGTCCGGCTGGCGGCCGCGGGCCGGGGCGGGACAGGCCGAGGTCAGGCCGTGCGACAGCGCTCGTCGAAGACGCCCCGGACGTGCGCACCTGCCATCGGTACCGCGAAGCGGCAGCCGGCCAGCCGGTACCGTCCGATCCCGGACGGGGGCCGCGGGCGGCGGGGACGGCGGGTCACCGGGCGCTCCCGGCGGCCGGCGTGATGCGGTCCCAGGCGGGGATCGGCAGCGCGATCACCGCGGCGGGAAAGAGGCCATGCTCTTCGTTGTCGATGTGCCGGCGCAGCCGGCCGAGGGCGGCGAGCACCGCGGGCCAGTCCGGGGCCGCGCGGTCGATGTGGCCCAGCACGCCGTGGATGTCCCGGTGCTCGGCGCAGAGGCGGGCGACGGCGTCGGCGAGGCTGCCCTCGGCGCGCAGTTCGGCGAAGAGGCCGTCCTCCTCGATGGCGGTGTGCGGCAGCAGCAGGGCCAACAGGTCGTCCAGCGCCACCAGAGCGTCGTCGGGGTGGTCGCCGACGATGGCCGCGCGCAGCCGGCCGGCGGCGTTGGCGATCGTCTCGTGCTCGGCCGAGAGCTGGCCGATCAGCGGGAACTCCCGGCAGCCGCAGTAGTTGCACATCGCCGCCACCTCTCACACCGTCTGGTCTTGATCCATGCTGCCCCCGGACAACCGGCCGGAGCAGGGCCGAAGGACCCGGGGAGCCGGGACGGCGGGCCCTGATCCCGCCGTCCCGGCGGCGGCAGACTGGGTCAGACGGTGACCGGCTGGCGGGACAGCCGGATCTGCCACGCGTCCGGGCCGTCCTGGAGCCACTCGGCGAGCATGCCGCCCTCGTAGCGGGCCTCGATCTCGGCCAGCAACGGCCGGGGTGCATGCGGTGCGACCAGCACCAGCGCTCCACCGGCCGGCAGCGCGTCCAGGGCCGCCAACACCATCGCGTGGCGCTGGCCGTGGGGCAACTGCCGGACGTCGAGCCGCGGGTCGATGCTCAGCGTCGGCGCCGGGGCGTCCGCCGGCCCCCGGTCACCGCCGCACCCGCAGGTCCCGCCGCAGCCACCCGCCGTCGAGTCCGAGGAGCCGAGCAGATCGTGCAGTCCGTCCACCAGCGTCGCCAGCGAGACATCGGCGGCGTCGACCAGCAGCGGAACGATCAGAGTGTTCTCCTTGCCGAGGTGCGCCGCGAAGAGGACGGCGAGGGCGCGGGCCGCGGCGGCGACGTCCACGGGGCGGGTGGCGGCGGTGAGCTCCCCGACGAGCCGCGTGATCATCTGGTGTTCGTCGAGCATCCCGCGGACCAGCAGCTCACCCTCACGACGGTTACCGGCGGCCGGGTACAGCGCCGTCTCCTCGGCGTACGCGTGCGGCAACAGCTCCTCGTGCAGCCAGCCGACCAGCTCGTCGCGGGCTCGCAGGACGCCTGCCGCGTCGCCCTGCTCAGCCGCGTCGCGCACCTGGTCGGTACGCCGGTTCAAGGCGGCGGCGAGCTGGGCGTGGTGGCGGACGACGGCGTCGGCGGCGCTGCGGTCGGCGGCGGAGCGCGAGTGTGACATGAATCCTCCCGGAGTTTTCACGACGTTTGACGTTGTAACGTTATCCATCGTGGAAACCTCGAGAACAGGGCCGACCGGGGAAGTGATTGACCCCACCCGGCACCGCGCGCTGGGCACCGCGAGCCGGGCCTCGATCCTGGAGATGGTGCGGGAGGCGGGCGGTGGCATGACCATTGCCGAGGTGGGCGAGCGGACCGGTCTGCACCCGTCCACGGCGCGGAGCCACCTGGACCGGCTCGTCGACGCCGGCCTGCTGGTCAAGGCGCGGGCCAGTGGCGGGCAGCCGGGGCGACCGGCGTGGCGCTACCGGGTCGCCACCGAGCAGGCCCCGGCACCGGCGCCCTACCGGGCGCTCGCCGCGGCCCTGCTCGACCACCTCGCGCGGCGAGGCCGGGGTGACGTCCGGGCCGACGCCACCCGCGCTGGCCACGACTGGGGGCGGCACCTCGCCGCGGCGACGCCCCCCGGCGAGGACCCGATCGACACCCTGCTGGCGGTGCTGCGGGGTCTGGGCTTCAGCCCCAGCCTGAAGCAGACCGGCAACGGAACAACCGAGATCCACCTGTTCACCTGCCCGTTCCTCGAACTGGTCGGCCGCAACCCGGACGCCATCTGCGGACTGCACGTCGGCGTCGTACGCGGTGCGCTCGAGCAGGCCGGCGCCCCGCCGTCCGGCGCCGTGCTGGAGCCCTTCGGCGCGCCCACCGCCTGTGTCGTGCGCCTGTCCTTCCGACCGGACACCCTCACCTCGCCGGCATGAACGCCCGATCTGTTCCGCTGCGCTGGCGACTGCCGGTGCTGGCTTCCGGCGGGTTCTCGCTGCTGGCCGGCCTGTACTCCGCCCTGCTCCTGCTCGGCCTCCCGGTGCCCGCACCGCAACGGCCGCTGGAGCAGGTGCACGGGCCGGTGCTGGTGCTCGGCTTCGTCGGCACCCTGGTGGCGCTGGAGCGCGCGGTGGCCTTGCGCGCGCGATGGGCTCTGCTGGCACCGGCCTGCTCCGGCGCCGGGGCGATGGCCCTCGTCCTCACCGGCCCGAACCTGGCCGGCCGACTGCTGATCATGCTCGCCTCGGTGCTGCTGTTGCTCATCTACCGGCAGTTGTGGCGCCGCCAACCCGGTCCGGCCCTGCTGGCTCAGGGCCTCGGTGCGCTCGCCTGGTACGCCGCCACGCTGCTCTGGCTCGCCGGGTTCAACGTGCCGGAGATCGTCCCGTGGCTGGCCACGTTCGTGGTGGCCACCATCGCCGGAGAACGGCTCGAACTGGCCCACCTGGCCCTGCCCGCGCACGGCGTTCGCTGGTTCCTCGCCGCCCTTGCGGCGTTGACCGCCGGTGCCACCGCAGCGGCGCTCTGGCCACGCGGCGGGGCGTACCTCTTCGGGCTCGGCCTGCTGGCCACGGTGGCCTGGCTGGCGATCTACGACGTGGCCCGCCGCACGGTCCGCGGCGCCGGCCTGCCCCGTTACGTCGCGGTCGGGCTGCTCAGCGGGTACGCCTGGCTGGCGCTGGCCGGCCTGCTCTGGGCCGGGGCCGGCCCGGTCACCGCCGGTCCCCGCTACGACGCGACGCTCCACTCGGTGTTTCTGGGGTTCACCATGTCGATGATCTTCGCGCACGCCCCGGTGATCCTGCCCGCGGTGCTCCGCCGCCCGCTGCCGTACCGACCCTGGATGTACGCCCCGCTCATGCTGCTCCACGCCACCCTCGCCGCCCGCGTGCTGATCGGCGACGCGCTGGCCGTGCCGACGGTGTGGCGCTGGGCCGGCGTCGGCAACATCCTCGCGGTACTGGGCTTCCTCGGCGGTGCGGTGGCCACCGTGCTGACTGCGGGCCCGTCCGCCCGGCGGCCCGCAGTCGGCACCCCGATCGCTCCGGCGGTGCGGTGATGACCTCGCCAATGTCCACCGGTGCTCCGGGCCCCGCCGGGGAGCAGGACGCTCACCCGCCGTCGGCCACCGGCCGGGGCGCCTGGCACCGCCGGGTCGGCCTGCTGCCGCTGGCCTACTTCGCCGCGCTCGTCGTACTCGGCTTCGCCCACCCGTTCCTGCCCGCCTGGCGGTGGCTGGCCATCCACCTGCTGCTGCTCGGCGCGGTCAGCAACGCCGTCGTCGTGTGGAGCACCCACTTCGCCGTCGCGGTGCTGCGCGCCCCCACCCCGACCCGCCGCCGGAGCGAGGCCGTCCGGCTCGCCGTGCTCAACGTCGGTGTGCTGGCCGTCCTCGTCGGCGGATCGGCCGACCGGCCCTGGGTCGGTGTGGCCGGTGCGGCGCTGGTCTTCGCCGCGGTGACCGCCCACCTGGCCGGGCTCGCCCGGCGGTTGCGGTGCGCCCTGCCGGCCCGCTTCACCATCACCGTGCACTACTACCTGGCGGCGGCCGTGGCTCTGCTCGCCGGCGTACCCGTGGGCGCCTGGATGCTCGTCGCCGACGACCGCCACCATGCCCGGCTGCTGCTGTTCCACGCCCACGTCAACCTGCTCGGCTGGGTGACCCTCACCGTGCTCGGCACGCTGCTCACGCTCTGGCCCACCGTGCTGCGCACCCGCATGGCCGAAGGTGCCGTCCGGGCCGCCAGCCGGGCGCTGCCGCTCGCCGTGACCGGGCTGGTGCTGCTCGGTGCTGGTCTGCTGGCCTGGTGGCGGGTCGTCGCCGCGGCGGGACTGGGGCTGTTCGCCCTGGCCGTACTGGTGGCGCTGCGCCCGGCGCTGACCACCGCCCGGGCCCGCCCACCGTACGCCTTCGCGGGCTGGTCACTCGCCGCGGCGGCCGGTTGGCTCCTCGTCGCCCTCGCGGTCGACGCCGCCACCCTGCTGCCCGCCACCGACCCGGGACGGGCCGTCGACCACTTCGGCGCCGTCCTGGTCCCGCTGCTCGTCGGATTCGTCGCACAGGTTTTGGTCGGAGCCCTGACCCACCTGCTGCCGGTGGTCCTCGGCGGCGGACCGGGCCCGGCCCGCCGGCGCAGCGAGCTGCTGGAGCGGTACGGGCCGCAGCGCGTCGCCATGACGAACGCCGCCCTGGCCGTGTACGTGCTGCCCACTCCGCCGTTCGTCCGCATCACCACCGCACTGTTGATCCTCGCCGCGCTGGTGCAGTTCCTCGTGCCGGCCGCCCGGGTCCTGCTCACCGCCCGGAGGTAAGCCATGTCCGCGCCCCCCACCCCGGCCCGTCCGATGGGCGGGGTCGCCGTCGGTCTCGCCCTCGTCCTCGTCGCCGTCCTCGTCGGCGTGGCCGCGCAGCGCGTCACCGGTGGTGAGCCGACTACCACGGCCGCGGGCGCGGTCGCCGCGACCGGGCACACCACCACCGTCCAGGTGGTCGCGGACGGGATGCGGTTCCACCCCGACCGGATCGAGGTGCCAGCCGGGGACCGGTTGGTCATCGAGCTGACCAACCGGGACCACCGGCGGCACGACCTCGTCCTGGAGACCGGCGCGCGGAGCCCAAAGGTGGCCCAGGGCGGATCGGCCCGCCTGGACGCGGGGGTCGTCGGAGCGGCGATCCAGGGCTGGTGCTCCCTGCCCGGACATCGCCAGGCCGGCATGACTCTGGAGATCGTGCCGACGGGCGCACCGACGCCGCAGGCGCAGGCGGCAGCGCCCCACCACAGCGAAACGCCCCTCGACCCGATGGCGACACCCGCCCCGGCCTTCGCCGCCCGCGACGCCGTCGCGCCACCCACGCCGACCGGCCGGGTGCACCGCCGTGAGCTGCGCGTCAAGGAGGTGCAGCGGGAGGTCGCCCCGGGAGTGCGTCAACAGGTCTGGACGTTCGACGGCACCGTGCCCGGGCCGGTGCTGCGCGGAAAGATCGGCGACACCTTCGAGATCACCCTGGTCAACGACGGCACCCTGGACCACGGGATCGACTTCCACGCCGGCGCGGTAGCCCCGGACGAGGTGATGCGTCCACTCGACCCCGGGCAGCGGCTCACCTACCGGTTCACCGCCACCCGCGCCGGCATCTGGATGTACCACTGCTCGACCATGCCGATGCTGCACCACATCGGCAACGGCATGTACGGCGCCGTCATCATCGACCCGCCCGACCTGCCCACGGCCGACCGGGAGTACGTCCTCGTCCAGTCCGAGCTGTACCTCGGCCGCGACGACGAGCCCGGCGACCTGGCGAAGATGCAGGCGGAGCGACCTGACGCCGTCGTCTTCAACGGCTACGCCGCCCAGTACGCCCACCGGCCGCTAACTGCCCGGACCGGCGAGCGCGTCCGCGTCTGGCTGCTCGACGCCGGCCCCAACCGGGACAGCTCCTTCCATGTCGTCGGCACCCAGTTCGACACCGTCTACCGGGAGGGGCGTTGGGAGAGCCGACCAACCGACCCTGGCGGAGCCCAGGTGCTCCCGCTGACTCCGGCCGCCGGCGGCTTCGTCGAGATGGTCTTCCCCGAGCCCGGTCACTACCCGTTCGTCAGTCACGCCATGGTCGACGCCGAACGCGGCGCCCGTGGCGTCTTCGAGGTGAGGTGAATCCATGGCAACCGCCGTCACCACCGCTCGGCCGGTCAACCGCCGTCGCCGCATCCGCCGCTTCATGCCACCGCAGCACGGCGCCTGGGCGATGCTGCTGTTGCCGTACGTCGTCGGGGTCGCACTGGTCGGACCGCGCTGGCCACACCTGCCCCTCCTGGGCGCCTGGCTGGCCGGCTACCTGCTGTCCTACTACGCCTTCCAGGCCATCAAGACCCGCCGGCCGCGCCGCTTCGCCGACCAGCTGCTGGCGTACGGACTCGGCACGGCGCCCCTCGCGGCAACGGTGGTCCTCGCCCGACCTGCCGTGCTCTGGTACGCCCCGATCTACGCCGCGCTGCTCGCGGTCAACGTCGGGTACGCCTGGAGCCGGCGCGAGCGAGCCCTGCTCAACGACCTCGCCTCCGTGGCACAGAGTTGCCTGCTGCTCTTCATCGTGGCCGCCATTGCCGAAATGTCCCCCGCCCGTGTCGTGCCCGCGTTCGTGACACTGCTGCTCTACCTGGTCGGCACCGTCTTCTACGTCAAGACGATGATCCGAGAGCGGGGGAACGCGCGCTACAACCGCCTCTCGGTCGGCTTTCACCTGGCCGCCCTCGCCGTGGCGGCCTGGCTCGATGCGCTGCTCGTGCCGGTCTTCCTGCTCCTCCTGATCCGGGCAGGGGTGCTTCCGGCGCGTCGGCTCCGCCCGGCGCAGGTCGGCGCGATCGAGATCGTCTGCTCCCTGCTCGTCCTCGTCGTGGTGCTGATAGCCCTGTAGCGACCGGCATCGTTCCGGCCCCGCCCTGCGGTGGCCGCGGGCCTTGACCGGTAGCGGGCGTTGAGAGACTCGATCGCGTTGGTCGAGCAGATCACCTTGCGGATGTCCACGTCGTAGTCCACGAACGGGATGAACTCGCCCGCCTCCACCAGCCTTCGGGTGAGGAGGCCCGCCGGGCCGGAGCCGCAGAGCTTCCAGCGTGACCCTATCCGTGGCCGGGTCAGCCAGCGGCGGAATCGCCGAGGTGGCACCGGCGGGCAGCCGCAGGGGCGATGGTGGAGACCTGAGGCGGTGGCCGGAGGGCCAGGGCCCAGCCGCCGATGCCCCGGGCGATGAGTGTGGCGCCGTGGCGGACGCGGGCAGGTTCGGGAGGCGAGGCAGGTGCACCACGGCGAGGGGCAGCCGGGCCACGCGGGCGGTGGCGGCGCGGGGACGCACCCGCAGCACGACAAGCACGCCGGCCACAGCCCCGAGATGTTCCGCCGACGGTTCTGGGTGTGTCTGGCGCTGACCATCCCCGTCGTGCTCACCAGCCATCTGGTCATGGACTGGCTGGGCTACTCGCTGGACTTCCCCGGTGTCTCGTGGGTCGGCCCGGTGCTCGGGTCGGTGGTGTTCTTCTACGGCGGCTGGCCCTTCCTCGTCGGCGCCGTACGAGAGGTCCGCGACAGGGCGCCCGGCATGATGCTGCTGATCGGGATGGCCATCACCGTGGCGTACGTCGCGTCCGCAGCCACGACCATCGGCCTGTTCCGCTTGGACTTCTGGTGGGAACTCGCCGCTCTGGTAACGATCATGCTGCTCGGCCACTGGCAGGAGATGACGGCCATCGGCCAGGCCCGTGGCGCGCTGGCCGCGCTGGCCGCTCTGTTGCCCGACGAGGCTGAGCGGATCGGTTCGGACGGCGCCGTCCAGCGGGTTGCGGTGGCCGATCTACGGGTGGACGACATGGTGCTGGTTCGCCCGGGCGGGCGGGTGCCCGCCGACGGGCACGTCGTCGAGGGCGGCGCCGAGCTGGACGAGTCGATGATCACTGGCGAGTCGAAGCCGGTCCCACGCGGGGTGGGGGACCGGGTTGTCGCCGGCACGGTGGCCACCGACTCGGCGATCCGGGTCCAGGTAGACGCGGTGGGGGAGGACACCGCCCTGGCCGGCATCCAGCGGCTGGTCACCGAGGCGCAGGCAGCTGGCGGGCGGGCGCAGGTGCTGGCCGACCGGTTCGCCGCGTGGCTGTTCTACATCGCCACCGCCACCGCGCTGGTCACCCTTGTCGTCTGGTCCACGTTCGGCCAGATCGACCAGGCCGTCGTACGCACCATCACCGTGCTGGTGATCTCCTGCCCGCACGCCCTCGGCCTGGCGATCCCCCTGGTCATCGCCCTGTCCACCAGCGTGGCGGCCAGCGCCGGGATCCTGGTCAAGGACCGGCTCGCGCTGGAGCGCATGCGCACCGTCGACGCGGTGCTGATCGACAAGACCGGCACCCTGACGAAAGGACAGCACACCGTCACCGGGGTCGCCGCCGCCGACGGTACCGAGGAGGACGAGGTGCTGCGGCTGGCCGCCGGGGTGGAGGCCGACAGCGAGCACCCCCTCGCGCGGGCCATCGTCGCGGCCGCCCAGCGGGTCGGGCCGGCGACCGGCTCGGACTTCCGGTCGCTGCCCGGCCGCGGGGTGCAGGCCACCGTGGCGGGGGCGGCGTACGCGGTGGGCGGGCCGGCGTTGCTGCGGGAGCTGCATGCCGACGTCCCTGAGAAACTGCGCCGGGCCGAGGAGGCGTGGTCGGCGCGGGGCGCCGCTGTGCTCTATCTGGCCCGCCTCGACGGCCAGCCCCGGCTGGTCGGTGCGCTGGCGCTCGAGGACGAGGTGCGCCCGGAGGCGCGGCAGGCCATCGCGGAGCTGCGTCAGCTCGGGATCCGGAAGATCGCGATGATCACCGGTGACGCCCGCCCGGTCGCGGACGCCGTCGCGGCCGATCTCGGGTTCCGTCCCGGGGTGGACGAGGTCTTCGCCGAGGTGCTACCCGCCGACAAGGACGAGATCGTCGCCGGCCTGCAGCAGCGCGGCCACCGGGTGGCGATGGTCGGTGACGGCGTCAACGACGCCCCCGCCCTCGCCCGCGCGGACGTCGGACTGGCCATCGGCGCCGGCACCGATGTGGCGATCGAATCCGCCGGGGTCGTCCTCGCCTCCTCCGACCCGCGCGGCATCTCCGCCACCGCCCGGTTGTCCAAGGCGTCCTACCGGAAGATGATCCAGAACCTCATCTGGGCGGCCGGCTACAACGTCATCGCCATCCCCGTCGCCGCCGGCGTCCTCGCCTGGGCCGGTGTGGCGCTGAGCCCGGCCGCCGCCGCCGTGCTCATGTCCGCCTCGACCATCGTCGTCGCCCTCAACGCCCAGACTCTGCGCTGGGTGCACCTCACGCCGGAAGTCCACTGAGACCACGTGCTGCGGCTCCCGTCGGTCGCCACGCTGGCGCTCCTGTCGGTGAACGACCCCATGGCGGGGCAGCGGCTGAGCGCTCCCTGAACGTCCGTCAGGCCTGGTAGGCCAAGTTGATCATCATGCCGGTTTCGGCGTGATAGATGTTGTGGCAGTGCGTCATCCACTGGCCCGGGTTGTCGGCATCGAAGTCGACCGAGACGGTCTGCTTCGGGGTGACGATGACGGTGTCCTTGCGGACGCCACCTCCCACGACGGCGAAGGTGTGCCCGTGCACATGCATGGGATGGAACATCGTTGTCTCGTTGACGAGCTCCAGCCGCACCCGCTCGCCCTGTTTGACCAGCAGCGGATCCAGCTTGTCGAAGGTGGCGCCGTTGATGGTCCAGCGGTAGGGCATCATCGAGCCGCCCAGCACCAGACGGTGCACCCGGTCGGGTTTGCGGTTGTCCAGCGCCACGTCGTCCGCCGCTTTCAGCGCGGCGGTCATCAGCACGCGCCGATCCAGCTCGGCCGGGCGGACAGTGGCGTTCGGAACGCCCCCGACGCCGGTGCGGACCAGGGCCATGCCCTGCCCGCCTTTGCCCTCCGCGGCCGCTACCAGGGGGAACACTCCGTCACCCAGTTCCACCGTGACGTCTGCCCGCTCGCCCATCCCGAGCACCAGGGCGTCCGAGGTGGTCGGTGTGACCGGGAAACCGTCGGTGTGGGTGACGGTGAGCCGGTGCCCGCCGAGGGCCACCCGGAATGCGGTGTCGGAGGCGGCGTTGACCAGGCGGATCCGCACGCGCTGGCGTGGCCGCCCGGTCAGGGTGACCGGGGCGCCGGGCACCCGTCCGTTGATCAGATAGTGGGGGTAGGTGACGTCGCCGGCGCCGCCGAGCAGCGGGGAGGTCATGGTCTCCATGCCGTCCATCGCCATGCCGGACATGCCTGGCATCGGCGTGCTGCCCATGTCGCCGTGGTTCATCCCGCTCATCCCGCCCATGTCACCGTGACCGCCCATGGCCTGCAGCGAGGAGAGCACGTCGTCCGGTGTGCGGCCGGTCCCGTCGATCCAGTCGTCGAGCACCACGATCCACTCCGCGTCGTACCGGCCGGACTCGCGTGGATCCTCGACGACGAGCACGCCGTACAACGCGCGGTCGAGCTGAACCCCGGAGTGCGGGTGGTAGAAGTAGGTGCCCGGATCCGGCGCGGTGAACTCGTAGGTGTGCCGCCTGCCCGCCGCGACGGGGTCCTGCGTGACGCCCGGCACGCCGTCCATGTCGTTGCGCAGCGCGACACCGTGCCAGTGCACGCTGGTCATCGCCGGCAAGCTGTTGACCACCTCGACGCGCAGCAGGTCACCCGCCCGCGCCCGGATCAGCGAACCCGGGGCGCTCTCCGCGTAACCCCAGGTCTGCACCGACTGACCCCCAAGATCAAGGGTGACTGGGCGCGGGTTGAGCGTCGCGGTAACGGTGCCGCCTCCGGCACGACGCCGAGCGGCCTCCGTACGGGCCACCACGTCGCTCGTCGGACCGACCAGCCGGGTGCCGTCGAACACTCCACCGCCCCAGGCGGCCACCCCCGCGGTGCCCACGAGACCGGCCGTGCCAGCGATCCCGACCAGCAGCTGACGTCGATTCAGGGTGGGGCCCATTGCTGCTCCTTGAGTGCGGTGATGGTCTGTCCGCACTGTCCCTCTCGACCGCCGCGAGCTGCCACGCCTCACCCGCTTCTTCAGGGAATCTTCATGATCCGACCCGGCGGGCGCCGGCCCCGGGTCGCGTGGGCGACCTGGGCCAAGAAGGGGCAGGATTGGTCGGGTGGGTGGACGTGTTCTGGTGGTCGACGACGAGCGGAGCCTGGCCAAGGTGGTCGCGCGTTACCTGGAGCGGGACGGCCACGAGGTGGGCTGCGTCTTCGACGGCCGCTCAGCGGTGACGGCGGTCCGCCGGGACGCCCCCGACGTGGTGGTGCTCGACCTCGCGTTGCCGGGACTGGACGGCGTCGAGGTGTGCCGGCAGATCCGTACCTTCACTGACTGCTATGTGATCATGCTCACCGCGCGCAGCGAGGAGACGGACAAGCTGGTGGGACTCGGCGTCGGGGCCGATGACTAC
Source organism: Micromonospora sp. U56 (assembly GCF_018070095.1). Taxonomy (NCBI): domain Bacteria; kingdom Bacillati; phylum Actinomycetota; class Actinomycetes; order Micromonosporales; family Micromonosporaceae; genus Micromonospora; species Micromonospora sp. U56. The sequence continues at coordinate 11,846 of NZ_JAGPYL010000056.1, read as the reverse complement.
CTGACGAAACCGTTCAGCCCGCGGGAGCTGGTGGCCCGGGTACGGGCGATGCTGCGCCGCCCGCGCGTCGGTCAACGCGAAGCCGGCCCGGCGCAGCAGCCGCCGCGCACCCTCGGCGCGTTGCGGATCGACGTGACCGGTCGCGAGGTGTGGGTCGGCGGCGAGAGAGTCGATCTCACCCGGACAGAGTTCGACCTGCTGGCGGCCCTGTCCGCCCGGCCCGCCGCGGCCTTCACCCGCCGGCAACTCATCAACGCCGTGTGGGATGCCGACTGGGTCGGTGACGAGCACCTAGTCGACGTTCATGTGGGGCACCTGCGCCGCAAGCTTGGCGACGACCCGGCAGCACCGCGCTTCATCCGCACGATCCGCGGCGTCGGCTATCGGATGGGGCAGGGATGAAGCCCCAAGTCCCGCGCGGTCTGCCGGCCCGGCTCTTCGCCGCGCAGGCGCTCGTCGTGCTCGTCGGCGCGGGCACCCTCGGGCTTGTCGCCGCCGCGCTCGGGCCGGCGATCTTCCGCGATCACCTGCGGCAGGTGTCCGGGCCCGTCGAACCGGCCACCGCACATCACGTCGAGGAGGCGTACACCTCGGCGAGCGTGCTCGCGCTCGGGACGGCGTTGGCCGCCTCGCTGATCGCCGCCCTCGCCGTCAGCGCCTATGTCGCCCGCCGGCTCGCGCAGCCGGTGGAACAACTCGCCGCCGCTGCCGCCGACGTCAGCCAGGGCGATTACACCGCCCGGGTCACCGTCGCCGGCCTCGGACCGGAGTTCGACACCGTGGCCACCGCCTTCAACACCATGGCTGTCCGGCTGGCAGAGGCGGAGACCACCCGTCGGCGTCTCCTCGCGGACCTCGGGCACGAGTTGCGCACACCGTTGGCGACCATCGAGGCGTACGTGGACGCGGCCGAGGACGGTATCGCCGTGGAGGGCGAGAGCACCTGGAACGTCCTGCGGACCCAGACGACCCGGCTCCGCCGCCTCGCCGAAGATGTCGCTGCGGTGTCCCGCGCAGAGGAGCACCAACCTGACCTGCGTCCGCGTCCGATAGCCGCAGCCGAGGTGGCCAGCGCGGCCGTCGGGGCAGCTCGGCCCCGCTACACGGCCAAGGGCGTGGCACTGCGTGAGACGGTTGAAGCGGACGTCGGTGACGTCGACGCCGACCCGGAGCGGATGGGCCAGGTGCTGGGGAACCTGCTGGACAACGCGCTGCGCCACACCCCGCCGGGTGGGCAGGTGACCGTTACCGCCGGCAGGCATCCGGCGGGCGTGTGCCTGTCCGTCAGCGACACCGGTGAGGGCATCAGCTCAGCTCACCTGCCGTACGTGTTCGAACGCTTCTACCGCTCCGACACCGCCCGCGACCGCGACCACGGCGGCTCCGGCATCGGTCTGGCCGTGGCCGGGGCGATCGTCATGCAGCATGGCGGGCGCATCGACGCCGCTAGCGCAGGCCCGGGCGCCGGCGCCACATTCACGATCACACTCCCACGAGCCGGTACGCACCGCCCCGTGGAATAGCGTGACGGCGCCGCCCCGATTTCGCGGTGGGGCGGCGCCATCCGTCAACGCAGCGTGTCCAGACGCCGGTGGTACTCCTCGGCGTCCAGTTCGCCGCGTGCGTAGCGTTCGGCCAAGATCCGGCGTGCGGAGTCCTGCCCCGGCGGCGCCGGCCGGCGGTTGTAGCTGGCGGCAATCCAGATCGCGGCGATCACGAGCAGGACCAGCAGGAGCCAGCCGATCATCATGGCGCCCATTGGCCAGACCCAACCGTTGCCGTGCATGGGGATTCCTTTCTCGTACAGCGGGCGCTCGCGCCTCGACGCCTTCGCAGCTACCTCGCCGGGACAGGTCGCCTACCCCATCCGCGGCCGCGGTCACCTCGGCCGCGGATCCGTCCCGGTGTGCGACGCGGCGACTTCCTGCTCCTGGTGTTGGCCGTGGCCGTCGTGACTGTCGTGGCCGCCGTGGCCGCTGTGCATTCCCTGCAGCTTCACGATGCGCCCGCGCCACCAATCGGTTCGACGGTCGCAGGGTCGGACCACGGACCGAAGGTCCCTACCCCATCCGAGTACGGGGGTATCGGAGCCTGGAAGGCGACGTGAGCGTCGGGTGCCTGGCCCGCAGTGGGCGACCAGGTGAGTTTCCGGTCGGTGGAGCGCAGGATTCGACCATCGACGCCGATGGGGTGCAGGCACTCTCGGTCCGCCCAGTCCAGCAGCAGGGTGATGGGCCCAGGCGACGGCTGCCAGGTCCGGCCACCGTCGGTCGACCGCTGAAAGCCCTGTGGCGTGCTCCCCAGAATCGTCCGGCCGTTGCGGAAGCGGAGCCCCCTGCCGTAGTGAATCGATCTCGGTGTGTAGTTTTCCCTGCTCAGAGGCTAGTCTGACCGAGATTGGATGACCGGTTTCTGCCACTTCTGAACGCTGTTCGTGGGAGGGTCAATGCTGCCGCGCCGCCCGTCGTCACAGGTGCAGCGGTCCCTCCTTGCCGCCCTCCTGGCGGCGCTGGCCCTAGTCGGGTCGGGAATGCCGTCGAAGGTCTGTCCGTCCTCCGCCTCGGCCCAGTCCAGGCTGCCTACACCTCACCACGCCTCCTCGGTGGAAAATCCGAGCCTCTCCGCTGGCAGCGGGTACGACAGATCCTCTTTCTCGGTCAGCCCTCGTCGGGCGAAGTGCCCAGGCCCGGCCCTCAGCGCAGCCCTCCTGTGCTCCCGGTCCTGGCACGAGTCGGTCACCCCCCAACAGTGCCGGTCGGCCAGCAGGTGGGCCGACGGTAGCCCTGATTCGTCCAGCCGCGAGCCGTCGCCCGGCTCGACGTGCCTCGGCGGCCCGCCGCCCTCGGCCGCAGTCGGCTTGTCGGTTCTGCGCATATAGGCGCCCCGGACAGCGCCGGGCCTCGACCGGCTCGTGCGCACTCCCGTGGTGTCCGTGAACGCGTAGACGATGAGAGGCATGCTGTGGCGAAGTACCTTCACCACGCCCAACGCGGCGTGGCACATCACCCTGTCCCCGGCGCGGCAGCGACCGCGCCGACTCCCGAGCACCTGGTGGGCAACACCCCGGTGCTGTGGATACCGGATCTGACCGGATGCAGCGAGGCCGGCTTCTGGGCAAAGCTGGAAGGCCATAACCCGGGCGGAATCAAGGACCGGCCGGGACTCCATCTGCTTTACCGGGCGCGCAGGCGGGGAGAACTCGAGCCGGGCGCCCGGGTTGTCGAATCCACCTCCGGCACGCTTGGGCTCGGGCTGGCCCTGGCTGGGATGCTCTACGGCCACCCGGTGACCCTGGTCACGGACGTGGGAATGGAGCCGCACGTGCGGCGGCTCCTGACCGCCTACGGCGCTGAGGTCGACATCGTCGACCAGCCCCATCCTCACGGCGGGTGGCAGCAGGCGCGCCGGGACCGCGTCGCGCAGTTACTGGCGGAGCATCCGGGTGCGTGGTGCCCGGACCAGTACCACAACCCTGACAACGTCAGGGCTTACGAAGGGCTGGCATGGGAACTGACCGCCCAGCTCGACCGGGTGGATGTGCTGGTTTGCAGCGTCGGCACCGGCGGGCACAGCGCAGGCGTGTCGCGTGTCCTGCGGACCATTTATCCGGACCTGCGGCTCATCGGTGTCGACACCGTCGGGTCAACAATCTTCGGTCAACCGGACCGGCCGCGGCTCATGCGTGGACTGGGTAGCAGCATCTACCCCCGTAACGTCGACTACCAGGCATTTTCCGAAGTCCACTGGGTGGCTCCGGCCGAGGCGGTGTGGGGGTGTCGGCGGCTGGCCGCCGCCCGCTACCTCACCGGCGGGTGGAGCGTGGGCGCGGTAGCCGTCGTGGCCTCATGGGCGGCCCGCACCCAGTCCCGCGACACCCGGGTGGCAGCCATCTTCCCCGACGGCGCCGCCCGCTATGTCGACACCATCTTCCATGACGACTACTGCCGCCGGCATCAGCTGCTCGACCGGCCGCCCGCTCTGCAACCCGATCACCTCGGGCACCCACGGGAACGGGAGGTGACCCGCTGGACCCGCTGTACGACGATCGTCGACCCGGCCCCGCTTCCACCTGCTGACCCTGCAATGACGCGGCCCTCACAATCCGATACGGGCCGGACGAGCACCGATTCTGGAACCACTCGCGACCCGGAGAAACTCCAGTGAAGGGCACGTGGAGGCAGATGAGGTCGTTCGACCGGTGCCTGCAGCTGCTGATGGTGAATCAGTTCGGCATCAACCTCGGCTTCTACATGCTGATGCCGTATTTGGCGAATCATCTCTCCTCAGGGCTGGACATGGCCGCTTGGACCGTGGGCCTTGTTTTGGGCGTACGCACGCTAAGCCAGCAGGGCATGTTCCTGGTGGGGGGGATGCTGGCCGACCGGCTCGGCTACAAGCCCATGATCATGCTGGGCTGCGGGTTGCGGACAGTCGGCTTCGCGCTGCTGGGGGTCGCCTCCGACCTCCCTGTGCTGCTGGTGGCGTCGGTGGCCACCGGACTTGCTGGCGCGTTGTTCAACCCGGCCGTGCGGGCGTACGTCGCGGCGCAGGCCGGTGAGCGCCGCGTGGAGGCATTCGCTGTGTTCAACGTCTTCTACCAGGCGGGGATTCTGATCGGCCCCGCCGTCGGGCTTGCATTGATCAGTCTGAACTTCCGGGTTGTCTGCCTGACCGCGGCGACGATCTTCCTGGTGCTCACCGTAGTGCAGGTGCGCGCGCTACCGGCGCGATCCGCCGGCGCGCAGGTTGGTTCGCAAGCTGGCCTCAGCGGGGTCCGGGCCGATTGGCGGGAGGTGATCGGCAACCGGCCGTTCCTCATGTTCTCCCTCGCCATGGTCGGCTCCTATGTGCTGTCATCGCAGATCTATCTCGCGCTGCCGCTGCAGGCCGCTGCGGTGCTGGGAGGGCACGGAGAGGTTGGAAGCAGCGCCTTGTTCGCACTGTCCGCTGTGGTAGCGGTCGTCGGGCAGGTCCGGGTCACTGGATGGGCCCGTCAGCGCTGGGACTCCGGGCGAGCGGTAGCCATCGGCCTGGCGCTGATGGCGATGGCGTTCCTGCCGTTGGCAGCGAGCGGCTGGATTCAGAGCCCTAAGAGCTCCATCGGGGCGGCGGTGGCTTTCCTTCCCGCTCTAGCTGCCACCGTGCTGCTGACCCTGGGCACCGTGATGGCCTACCCGTTCGAGATGGACACCATCGTGGTGCTGGCCCGCGAGCGGCTCGTGGCCACCCATTACGGGCTCTACAACACCTTCGCCGGCATCGGCATGACCGTTGGCAACCTCGCCACCGGAGCAATCTGGGGGCTGGCCCAGCAATGGGACCTACCCGCTCTGCCGTGGGTAGCGTTGGCCGCGACAGGCGCGGTCTGCGCCACCGCGGTGGCCCGGCTGGCCCGCTCGCGTCAACTCGGGGCGGGGTCCGTACCGCTAACCCCACTGCCAACCGCCACTGTTACCCAGGGAGCCGGGCCACGATGACAAACGCATGATCCCTGGCGCCCCCACCTCGGCGCAGATCGATCAGATCCAGGCCGACATCGTGAACGCGGTGACGGACGGCCGCGCCGTCCTGGCGAACACCGTCGGCACTGGTGTCGACACCGATGGCGGCTGGCACTCCTTCCCGGGCGGCCACTACATCGCCGTCGTCGGCTACAAGGACAACCGCCGGAGCCGTGCGGATCGCCGACTCGGCGAACCCACGACCGCGGCTTGCTGGATGACCACTGTCGACCTGGCGAACTGGATGGCGACCCGGGCTACTCCGCCTGATCCCGCTCCGGCTCTCGGGCACCGGCTCCGCACAGAGAGCCGGTGCCCGAGGTGGCATCTCCCCACTGAAGCCAGCACCTTTCACCGCTGGTAGGCCCGCCGCAGCGCCGTCGGAAACCATCCACGGGCGCCACGGCCGGCCGGGCAGGTTGCCGCCGCCGCTGCCCGCACCAGATCCGTGCCAGCGATAAGGCATCGCCTGTGGTGTGTCCGGCTGCGGAGACGTATGTACGTGTCGCTGCTGTTGCAACGACCCGCCCTGCCGCGGCTGTCCGTCTCAGCCATGAGCGTCACCCGAGGGCCGCTCGGGCGAGGGGTCCGCCCGCGGCAGAGCCACTAGCCGAGGACAGGGGCCCCGCTGCCTGCCGAGTCACCTCTTCACTGTCGTGGCGACGCCGAGTGGATCTTCTTGGAGGGACGTGACCCAGTCATCTCATATTGCTGACGCCGCCGCCCGTAGCGGGTCATGCCTTGTGGTTTGAGGACCGACAGCGCTGCGGCGGTGAGCAACAGGACCAGGGCGGCGCCCGAGTGCAGCACGACGGACGGCGTCCGCAGCATCACCAGATCTGTAGGCGACAGGGTGTCCTGCGCCGCGATGCCCGCCAGGTAGTCGAGCGTCCCGGTGTAGAGCAGCAGGACGACCGTGGCGAGGACGGTCATCGCGAGTTTCAGCAGGACCCAGTGGTGTCGGAACAATCCCCAGGCGGTGCCAAGGGACTGCACGAGTCCGGTGAGCAGTGAGGCGAACGCCAGCGGGATGAGGACGGTCCAGCCAATGACCTGCGTCGCGAGATGCGCGGCACGCACGATGTCGACGTCCTGGCTGGTGGTCGCGGTGATGGCGAGCGCGAGGACGACGATGACCGCGCCGAGCCAGCCGACAGAGGAGGTGATGTGCGCGATAAGCGTCAGCTTGCGCAGGCGGGGCGTCATCGGCCCTCACTGGAGGCGCGGCCGTCGATGGGGCTGGACCCGATGAGGCCGGCGGAAGATGAGTGCATGTGGCGTCCAGGACCGTGGCCGCCGGTGAGGAGCAGGGCGACAACAAGGACGGCCACCGCGACGCCGATGATCCAAAACACCTTCACCCAGCGGGGCGTGCTGGTGCGGGGATCGCCACTGGGTCGTACATCGCGGGAATTGGCGTCGCTGCTCTCCGGGTGAGGCATGGCGGTGTCCCAATCTTGTGCGGCGCTCAAGGTGACGGCCTTTTACGATACACCATGTCTCTAGGCTGGTCAGCTCGTTAACTAGGCGGCGTCACGTATGCTCTATGGGTGCCTAGGCTGTGGAACGACACGATCGAGGCGCATCGCCGCGCGGTGCGCGACGCGACCCTGGACGCGACCGCGGCGCTGGTGGCAGAGCACGGGCTGACCTCGGTGACGATGTCGCAGATCGCCGAGAAGACCGGCATCGGTCGTGCGACCTTGTACAAGTACTTCCCTGACGTCGACGCGATTCTGGTCGCGTGGCATGAACGTCACATCACCAACCACCTCGCACATCTCGCCAAGGTCCGGGACCACGCCGATGACGCGGGTGATCGGCTCAAAGCGGTGCTGGAGGCTTTCGCGCTCATCTCACACGGGCATCACGACACCGAACTCGCGGCGCTCCTGCACCGAGGGGAGCACGTCGCCCGAGCCCGGCAGCACCTACACGCCTTCATCCGCGACCTGCTCGCCGACGCCGCCGCGGCAGGCGACATCCGCGATGACGTCGGCCCCGACGAACTCGCCAGCTACTGCCTCCACGCCCTGACCGCAGCCAGCAGCCTGCCGTCCAAGGCGGCGGTCCATCGACTCGTGACGGTCACCCTGACCGGGATGCGCCCTCCGGGCTGACCACTCTGATGCCGTCCCAGGCACCGTGCGGAGAGCCCGAACTCTGAGGTGGAGCAAGGTCGCCGGATCCGGCATCGGATGGATGACGTCCTGCGGTATGGCCGCGGCGGGCAGCGGAGAGTCGTAGCGTGCCGGGGTTGGACAGCGTGCATCTGCCCCGCCGGCTGCTGCTGGCCGGACTCGGCTCCGCCGCAGTGGCGACCGCGACCGCCTGCACCTCCAGCGGAGCCACGTCTACGAGGAGTCGGCCAAGCGCCCCGCCAACGGACGCTGCCCACACCACGCGCGTCCGAGGGGGGTACGGCCCCGGCGCCTACGGCGACGGCGGCCCGGACCTGCGCACCACCATCGCCGCCTGCCCACCGAACTCGAACGCCGCGACGACACCCGCCGGGGCCCTACGCCGCCGCGATCGCCCGATGGGAACTCCTGCTCGCCCAGCCCGTCCCCGAACCGACCCAGACCGGCTGCCACGGCAAACCCGTCCTCGCACCACATCCGTGCAATGGCTCATGGGCCTCGACGGAGGCTGGGTCACCGACCTCGACCTGCCCCGCACCGCCGCACTCCGCGTGCTCGGCAACGGTGTCGTCCCCCAACAGGCAGCCGCAGCCCTACAGCTGCTGCTGGGCCCACACCGCTGGCAGCCCACATGACCAACCCCTGCGCAACCTCGCCGCCTGTCGGGCGTACCGGCACCTAGCGTGCGTCGGCGTGTGGGGCACCGAGCGTTCTGCAACGGGCCGAACCGGGCCCTTTCGCTAGTGGTGGTGGTGCCGGTGCACCACGGCGTGGCCCTTGCCGCGGCGGATCAGCGCCTGGTTTACCGGCACGGTTGCGACGAACGCCACCGCCAGAGCCAGGGCCAGCGACAGCCAGAACAGCCACGTGTCCAGGCCGGCGTCTATCGCGCCTGGGATGGATAGCATGATGAGGTTGTCGACGATCTCCATCACGGTGATCGAGACGGTGTCGGCGGCGAACGCGACCCCGATGGCGGCACCCAACGCCAGGCCGGAGCGCAGCACCGGAATGATGGTCAGGCTGTAACCGAACACGAACGCCAACGCGACTGCGAGCGCGATACTGGACCCGTGGGGCCAGCCCATCGCGATGCCGATGACCAGGCCGAGGACCTCCCCGATGGCGCAGCCGGTTAGGCAGTGTCTCGTCGCCGTAACGGCGAGCCGGTTAAGTTCGCGCCGGCCCTGGGTGGTGTCCGGGTCCACGTTGTGGCCGTGCACCGGGTGCTGGGCCTTCGCCTGATAGACGTGCCGGTCGGTGTCCTTGTCGGCGTGCCGGTCCATGCTCTTCTCCTAGCCGACGCCACCTCGGTGCGTCCGTTCGCCGCGGCTACTGCCGAGACGGCGGCGTCGAAACGCGTCGTGCTTTTCCGCAAAGCAGCCGGGCATGCGTCCGGCGCGCCCCGTGGCGGGGACTCCTACCTCTGCGACAGAACAGACGTCACTGCGGAAACGGCGATCCAGCCCGTCCGTCTGCACTGCCGGCTCCTCGATATCGGCCACCGCACCCTCGATGACTGTGGCTGTGGGGACCCGGCCCGTGCCGCCGAGCGGGACCGCCACCACGCCTGCGTCGAGGTCGTCAAGCGCGCTTGGCCGGAGGACGGGGCCGTCTACGCCTCGCCGTGAGCTCTTGCGACCCTTAGGGCAGCGAACCGTCGTCCGGGGACGCATGCGGGGCAGGCTGTCCATTCCGGCGGCGTTGTCCGCGTGCACCTGTGCGCCGCCAGGGACGCGCGACGACCAGGGCCAGTGCGAGGACGGCGCTGAAGCCAAGGCCGGTCAACATCCACCACCGTGCGCGCTTCTTGCCCTCTTCGGCTGTGACCAGGGTGCCGACAGATGCGGCGGGATCGAGAGCGAAGCCCCAGTCGAGCAGGGCTATCGCCTCACCCAGGCTGCCCAGCGGGGCGGTCTCCGCGCCGAGCAGGGTCACCGCAAGCCGCCGGCCGTTCTGTTCGGCCACGCCGACATATGTCTGCCGAGCGAGTGAGGTGAAGCCCGTCTTCCCACCCAGCATGCCCGGATAGCGGTCCAGCAAGGTGTTGTCGTTGACGAGCTCGATGGCGGGCTGTCCCTGCTGCGCTGGTACCTGCGCCACCCTGGTCGCCATGTATCGCCGAAAGTCTTCGCGGGCGAACGTGGCCCGCGTGATGAGCGCGAGATCGTATGCGCTGGTGTACTGGCCGGGGCCGTCCAGGCCCGACGGCGTCGCGGCATGGGACTGGTTCGCCTGCAGGCGGCGCGCTTCATCGTTCATCGCGTTGACGCCCCCCTGCCTGCCTCTTTCGCCGCCGCCGACGCGGGCCAGCACGTTGGCCGCGTCGTTCCCCGACTTCATGAGGAGCCCCAGCCACAGGTCCTCGATCGAGTACCGGCCCCCCTCGACCACCCCCATCAACGAGCTGGCCGGGTCGAGGTCGGCCAGATCCTCCCGCTTCACCTCGACGACCTGCTCCGAGTCAAGGCGCGGCATCAGCGCTGCGGCCAACAGCAGCTTCTGCACGCTGGCCGGCGTGCGCCGATCGTGCGGGGCGCACCCTCCGAGCACCTCACCACTGTTGAGGTCCGCCACCACCCAGGCTGTGGCGGTCACGGCCGGCGCCATCGGCGCACCCTCGGGGATCGCCAACCCTGACGTCGCCAGCGCATCCCCGCCCACCTTCCGATGGGCGAGGTCGACCGCTGGTGGCGACGGTGTGGCCGGTGGGGTTATCGGCGGCTGCGCCTTCGGGCACGGTACGGCCGGCGCAGCGCTCGCCGGCATCGGTGACACAACTACAGCAGGCGCAAGCAGGACGATGCCGAGTGTGACGCCAACAACGCGAAAGGTAGTCACGTTGAGCACCGTAATCCCCGACGAGTCGAACTCGGCCGGGTTGGGGAAAGCAGCCGCGCGGTAAACGGAGCTTTGGTAGCAGGCACTCCTGGGAGGACTCCTTTGGGCAAACCGTCAACGATCGCGCGTCCTGTTCCCGGTGTCGGGGTGACTTCATGCACGTGGCATCGAGTCATGCGGCGGTGGTTATCGGCCGGTTCGACCAGAACGACAAGCATGCGACGCGCTGGGCAGATCTTGGCCTGGATGACATGCGGGTCACGCCCTCCGGTGACCTGGTGAGGTGAGCGGATGTTGCGCACCGACTTCGTCTCCAGGTCCTGATCGAACAGGATCACCCCGCCGAGACCGTCTCGGACCGCCTTGATGATCCAGTCGTTGCTGTTCGACTGCTCACCGCGGAAGCCGACCACGAGCAGACTGCCACCTTTCGGCGTAGCGCAGCCCGCATCGCCGGCGGAGCGTGTGGGGGTTGCTGATGGCGTCGCCGGACGGGAACTGCGCGACGTAGCCCTGCTCGACTCACATGCGGTCAGTGCCGCCAGTGTGGCCGAGCCCGCTCCTGCGCTCGGATCAGGTACTGCAGGGCCTGCACGGCCTTGACGACCGTGGTGAGCTGGCCGGGTCGGCCGCGGAAGTTGTTGGCGAGTACCCGCCAGCATTTGAGCTGGGCGTTGGCGCGTTCGCCGATGCAGCGCAGGCCGGCTTGGACGCGGTAAACAGCTGGGTAGCGTGACGCTTCAATGCGCCCGGACGGCAGGGCCCGCGTGCGACAACGCGGACCCTGCCTCGCAGGGCTGCCGATCACGCAGCCGGCGTGCGGACCGTGCGCCGGTCTGCCGGCGCGAAGACGACGCGGGACCGTACCTGCCGGAATCCGGTGCGTTCCAGCTCCGCCACCACCGCCACCCGGTGAGCGTCCGCGTCGGCGACGACCTCCCGGGCGCCACCGTCTGCCAGCACGCGGACCGCCTCGGCCAGCAGCTCGCCCCGGACCGCCTCGTCGAGCAGGCCGAGGTAGGCGACGAGCGGGTAGCAGGCGTCCCCGGCCGTGCCGACCAGTCCGACCGGCACGCCTACGGCATCCAGCGCGATGAGCCAGGCCTCGGCCGGGCTGTTCAGCCAGGCCAGCGGGTCGGTGGCCAGGTCCACGCCGCCGACCGCCTTCGCGACCTCCACGCCGGTGAGCACGTCGGGCTCGGCGATGCGGGCGACCAGGGCGTTGATCTCGGCCGTGTCGGCGGCCGGGCGGAACGTGTACCGTCCCGACAACGCCGGCAGCGGCGCGCCCGTCCAGGTGAACCGCATCCCCTCTCCCGACTCGACCAGCCCGGCGAGCCGGGCCGCCGCCATCGGCGCCGCG
>NZ_JAGPYL010000055.1:0-43831 GCF_018070095.1 Micromonospora sp. U56 | reverse complement strand
GGCGGCTCCGGGTGCCCCGGAGCCGCCGTCGTCGTCGGTGGGTGTGCTGCGTCGCGGCGGGCCGGGCCCTACAGCGGCGGGCGCCGCCAGGTCGATCCGGGCCGCCGCCTGGCCAGCGCCGGCAGCGGGGTACGCCCGGCGAGCGCGCGGTGCACCTGCGGCACGGGCGTCGCGCCCACCGCCACCCGCTGCGAGTCGAACGCCGAGCCGGCCCGCTCGGCCACCGCCCGCGCCTCCACGTGCAGCGCCTCCAGGTCGGCATCCGCGCCGGTGACCAGGGTGAGCAGCGCGTGCCGCCCAGCCGGATAGGTGACCACGGAGCCGGTGGCCGTGTGCACCACCGACTCCCGGAAGCCGCCGCCGCGCACCGTGTGGGCGACCTGGTGGCCCACCCCGAAACTCACCGCGGCGAGGGCGGCCAGGTGGGTCGCGTCGGTGGTCGGCAGGTCGCTGGAGATGAGCATCCCGTCGCGTCCGCCCAGCACCGTGCCGGCCACCTCGGGGCGGCGTCGGCGCAGCCTCCGCAGCTCCGTGTCCATCACCGTGTCAACGTGCACGAGCGTCCCCCGTTCGTCGCGTTCCGGTCGTCGGTGTCACGTACCGCTCCCGGCACGTTACCGAAGGCCACGCCGCGTCCGCGATCCCGTGACGGTCGGCAATCGGTCGACAACTGTCGTCTGATTGGCGGTTGCGGACCCGCCAGGTGATGTTCGCCGGCGCGCCCCGCGGGCCACCCGGGCGTAACCTGGGCTCCCGCGAGCAGTTGCGTACGACCGGCGAAGGGTGGCCGCATGACCAGCGTCTGGGAGAGCTTGACCGTCGACGCCCGGGACCCGTCCCGGCTGGCCCACTGGTGGGCCGAGGCGCTGGGCTACCAGGTGATCGCGGAGAAGCCGGACGAGGTGGAGATCCGCCAGTCGCGCGACCGGCTGCCCGGCATCGTCTTCGTCCCGGTCGCCGACGGCAAGGAGACCAAGAACCGGCTCCACCTCGACCTGCGCCCGGCCGACCAGGAGGCCGAGGTCGAGCGGCTGGTCGACATGGGGGCCCGGCACGTCGACGTCGGCCAGGGCGACGCCTCCTGGACGGTGCTCGCCGACCCGGAGGGCAACGAGTTCTGCGTGCTGCGACAGCAGGGCTGAGGGGTGCGTGACGCCGACCCGGCCGGGCCGTGGGACGCGTCCGACGCGCGGCGTCGGGTCGACGAGGCGCCCAAGGACACCGGCTACGGCCGGTCGCCGTACGAGCGGGACCGGGCCCGGGTGCTGCACTCGGCGGCCTTCCGGCGGCTGGCCGCCAAGACCCAGGTGCACGTCGCCGGCACCGACGACTTCCTGCGTACCCGGCTGACGCACTCGCTGGAGGTGGCCCAGATCGCCCGGGAGATGGGCGCCCGGCTGGGCTGCGACCCGGACGTGGTGGACACCGCCGGGCTGGCGCACGACCTCGGCCACCCGCCCTTCGGGCACAACGGCGAGGACGCCCTGGACCGGCTCGCCGCGCCCTGCGGCGGGTTCGAGGGCAACGCCCAGACGCTGCGCGTGCTGACCCGGCTGGAGGCCAAGGTGGTCGGCCCGGACGGCGTACCCGCCGGGCTCAACCTCACCCGGGCCTCGCTCGACGCGGTCGGCAAGTACCCGTGGCCCCGGCAGCCGGGGCTGCGCAAGTTCGGGGTGTACGACGACGACCGGCCGGTCTTCGACTGGCTGCGCGAGGGCGTACCCGCCGGGGACGGCGGCGGCCCGCCCGGCGGCGCGCGGCGCTGCCTGGAGGCCCAGGTGATGGACTGGGCCGACGACGTCGCCTACTCGGTGCACGACGTGGAGGACGGCATCCACGGCGGGTATCTCTCGCTGCGGCCCCTGCTCGATGATCCGGGCGAGCGGGCCGCCCTCTGCGTCGACGTGGCCGCCGTCTACTCCGGCGAGTCCCCGGCCGACCTGGGCGAGGTGCTGGTCGACCTGCTCGCCGAGCCGGAGCTCGCCGCGCTCGCCGGGTACGACGGCAGCCACCGCGCGCAGGTCGCGCTGAAGGCCACCGCCAGCGTGCTGACCGGCCGGTTCGTCTCCGCCGTGGTGACCGCCACCCGGGAGCGTTTCGGCCCGGGCCCGCACCGCCGGTACGCCGCCGACCTGGTGGTGCCGCGCCGGGTCCGGGCCCAGTGCGCGCTGCTGAAGGGGATCGCCTGGCGTTACGTGATGAACCGCCCGGGCGCCGGCGCCCGGTACGACCGGCAGCGGGCGATCCTGGCCGAGCTGGTCGGCGTGCTGGGCGACCGGGCGCCGGACGCGCTCGACCCGGTCTTCGCGCCGCTGTGGCGGGCCGCCCCGGACGACGCCGCCCGGCTGCGGGTGGTGGTCGACCAGGTGGCGTCGCTCACCGACCCGGCGGCGGTGGCCTGGCACGACCGGCTCGTCGGGCGGGCGGGTCGCTCTCCCGACCGGGGGCCCCGCGACGACTTAGGCTAGCCTAAGTGACATGACGGAGCGCCCCAAGAAGGTCACGTCCGCCCGGGTCCTGCGGACCGAGCGGCCCACCCCGCACCTGATCCGCCTGGTCCTGGGCGGGGAGGAACTGGCCGGGCTGCCGGTCGGGGAGTGCACCGACCACTACATCAAGATCGTCTTTCCGGTGTCGGGGGTCGACCATCCCAGGCCGCTGGACCTGGCCGCGATCCGTCGTGACCTGCCCCGCGACCAGTGGCCCCGGCTGCGCGCGTACACCGTGCGCGCCTGGGACCCGCTGGCCGGCGAACTCACCGTGGACGTGGTGCACCACGGCGACGAGGGGCTGGCCGGGCCCTGGGCGGCCCGGCTGCGCCCCGGCGACGAGGTGCTCTTCGTCGGCCCCGGTGGGGCGTACGCGCCGGACCCGACGGCGGACTGGCACCTGCTGGTGGGCGACGAGAGCGCGCTGCCGGCGATCGGCGCGGCGCTGGAGCGGCTGCCGCTCGGCGCCCCGGCCGCCGTCTTCGTCGAGGTCGACGGGCCGGCCGACGAGCAGCGGCTGCTCAGCCCCGGCGCGGTGGCGCTGACCTGGCTGCACCGGGGCTCCCGGCCGGTCGGCGCGGCGCTGGTCGAGGCGGTCCGGGCGCTGGAGTTCCCGCCCGGCCGGGTGCACGCGTTCGTCCACGGCGAGGCGACCTTCGTCAAGGAGCTGCGCCGCCTGCTGCGCGTCGAGCGCGGGGTGCCCCGCGAGGCGCTCTCCATCTCCGGCTACTGGCGTCGGGGCATGGACGACGAGGGCTGGCGGTCCACCAAGGCGGACTGGAACCGCCAGGTCGAGGCCGAAGAGGTCGCCCCGGTCGGCTGACCCTACCGCGCCCCGCCGATTTCGTACCCGGGTTGTTCTCGGGGCCGCGATGGCTCCGCGAGCATGGGATCTCCCGGTCGACGCGGGTGAACCGTGGGGGTATGCGGCTTTTCAGGAGGTTCGTCGGCGGCACCATGTGACCATGGCGGAGCGGGCGGGGGAGTCGGCGCGGGAGGCCGGGCCGGCGGGGCGGATCGACCCGGTGGTGCTGGTGCTGGGCGTTGCCGGGGTGCTGGCGGTGGTCGGCTGGGGGGTGTTCGGGGGCAGCTCGCTGGCCGGGTTCGGCGCCGCCGGGCTGGCCTGGGCGATCAACACCTTCGGCTGGTTCTTCGTGGTCGCCGCGGACGCCTTCCTGGTGCTCTCGGTGGTGATCGCGGCGTCCCGCTTCGGCCGGATCCGACTCGGCGCGGACGACGACGAGCCGGAGTTCAGCACGATGGCCTGGGTGTCGATGATGTTCAGCACCGGCATGGGCATCGGCCTGGTCTTCTATGCCGTGGCCGAGCCCATCCAGCACTACGCCGCACCGCCACCGGCCGCCGGCGTCGAACCGCAGACTCCGGCCGCCGCCGAGGTGGCCATGCAGTACACCCTGTTCCACTGGACCCTGCACCCGTGGGGGATCTACGCCATCGCGGCGCTGGCGCTGGCGTACTCGACGTTCCGGAAGAAGCGGGGCAGCCGCATCTCCGCCGCCTTCGAACCGCTGCTGGGCGCCCGGTCGTACGGGCGGGTCGGACAGGCGGTCGACCTGCTGGCGGTCTTCGCCACCGTCTTCGGCTCGGCGACCAGCCTGGGCCTGGGGGCGCTCCAGGTGGCCGCCGGCCTGGAAAGCGCGACCGCGGTGCCCGACAGCACCGCGATCGAGCTGGTGGTCATCGCCGCGCTCACCGCCGCCTTCGTGGTCTCCGCCTTCACCGGGCTGCACAAGGGCATCAAGTGGCTCTCGACCACCAACGTGGTGCTCGCCGTCGGGCTGATGGTCTTCGTCTTCGTGGCCGGGCCGACCATCTACACCCTGGAGGTGCTGCCCGCCTCGGTCGGTGACTACCTCAGCCGCCTGACGATCATGTCCACCCGGACCGGGGCCTTCTCCGACCCGGCCTGGCTCGGCGCGTGGACCATCTTCTACTGGGCGTGGTGGATCTCCTGGGCGCCGTTCGTCGGCATCTTCATCGCCCGCATCTCCAAGGGGCGCACCATCCGGCAGTTCGTCACCGGGGTGCTGCTGGTGCCCAGCGGGGCGAGCGTGATCTGGTTCGCCATCATGGGCGGCACCGCCCTGCGGGTGCAGACCACCGGCACCCGGGACCTCGTCGCCGATGTCTCGGCGAGCACCGAGAAGGCCCTCTTCGGCCTGCTCCAGGCGCTGCCGCTGGCGGCGCTGACCACGGTGCTGGCGATGGTCCTGGTCGCGCTCTTCTTCGTCACCGGCGCCGACTCGGCGGCGCTGGTGCTGGGCTCGCTCAGCTCGCGGGGCGCGCTGCGGCCGCACCGGGGCGTGGTGGTGCTCTGGGGCGTGCTGATCGGCGCGGTCGCCGCCGCGCTGCTGCTCGCCGGTGGCCTGGCCGCCCTGCAACAGGCGACGATCCTGGTCGCGCTGCCGTTCGTGGTGGTGATGCTCGGGCTCGCCGTGGCCCTGCTGCGCGACCTGGCGCGGGACCCGACGGTCAACCCGCCCGTGGCCAGGCCGCGCCGCTACGGCCTGGTTGCCGCGATGCGGGCCGCCCGGTCGTACGAGGAGGAGGATCCGCCACCGGTGACCCGGTGGTTCCACCGCCCCCCGCGGTGACACCACCCCCGCCGGCGTCGTTCGCCACACGCGCGTCCCCCCGGCGGCGGATCGTCGGTCCGGCAGGGCAGGATGTACGCCGAGGGGGTGGCAGATGGCTGGGCGGATCCGGGACGAGGACATCGCGCTGGTCCGGGAACGCACCTCGATCGCCGAGGTCATCTCCGACACGGTGACCCTCAAGTCCGCCGGCGGCGGCAACCTCAAGGGCCTCTGCCCGTTCCACGACGAGAAGAGCCCGTCGTTCAACGTCTCGCCCGCCCGCAACGTCTGGTACTGCTTCGGTTGCGGGGCCGGCGGCGACGCCATCAAGTTCCTGATGGACGCCGAGCACCTCAGCTTCATCGAGTCCGTCGAGCGGCTCGCCGCCCGCGCCGGCATCCAGCTGCGCTACGTCGAGGGCGACAACGCCGCCCCGCGCCCTCGCCCCCAGCAGGGGCAGAAGCAGCGGCTGGTGGCCGCGCACGCCGCCGCCGTCGAGTTCTACCAGGCCCAGCTCACCACGGCCGCCGCCCGGCCGGCCCGGGAGTTCCTGGCGCAGCGGGGCTTCGACCGGGCCGCCGCCCAGCGGTACGGCTGCGGTTTCGCCCCGGACGCCTGGGACCTGCTCACCAAGCACCTGCGCCAGCAGGGCTTCAGCCACGACGAGCTGGTCACCGGCGGGCTGTCCCGCCCGTCGCGCTCCGGGACGCTGATCGACCGGTTCCGCCGCCGGCTGATGTGGCCGATCCGGGACATCACCGGCGACGTGATCGGTTTCGGCGCCCGCAAGCTCTTCGACGACGACGACGGCCCGAAATACCTCAACACCCCCGAGACGCCGATCTACAAGAAGTCGCACGTCCTCTACGGCATCGACCAGGCCAAGCGGGAGATCGCCAAGCAGGGCAAGGTGGTCGTCGTCGAGGGCTACACCGACGTGATGGCCTGTCACCTCGCCGACGTGCCGACGGCCGTGGCGACCTGCGGCACCGCTTTCGGCGCCGACCACATCGCGGTGCTGCGCCGGCTCCTGCTGGACACCGACGCGGTGGCCGGCGAGATCATCTTCACCTTCGACGGGGACGCCGCCGGCCAGAAGGCCGCGCTGCGCGCCTTCGAGGACGACCAGCGCTTCGTCGGGCGTACCTTCATCGCGGTCAGCCCGGACAACATGGACCCGTGCGAGCTGCGCCTGGCCAAGGGCGACCTGGCCGTGCGCGACCTGGTCGCCCGCCGCGAGCCGCTGGTCGACTTCGCGCTGCGGCACGTGATCAACCGGTACGACCTGGACACCGTCGACGGCCGGGTGGAGGCGATGCGCCGGGCCGCGCCGCTGGTCGCCAAGATCAAGGACCGGGAGAAGCGCCCCGAGTACGTCCGCAAGCTCGCCGGCGACCTCGGCATGGAGATCGAGCCGGTGCAGCGCGCGGTGCTCGCCGCCGACGCCACCCCGACCGCCGAGCGGCGCTCGCCCGCCCCGACCCGGTCGACGGCGACCCCCGAGCCGGCGGTGGACAGCCCGCAGTCGATGGTCGAGCGCGAGGCGTTGAAGCTGGCCCTCCAGGAGCCGGTGCTGGCCGGGCCGATGTTCGACGCGGTCGACGCCCCGGAGTACCGGCACCCGGTGCACGCGGCGGTCCGCGCGGCGATCGCCGCGGCGGGCGGGGCCGCGGCGGCCACCGGCGGCGCGGTCTGGATCGAGTCGGTCCGCGACGCCTGCGAGGACCTGGCCGCCCGGGCGCTCGTCGGCGAACTGGCCGTGGAGCCGCTGCGCATCGACGGCGAACCCGACCCCCGGTACGTCTCGATCACCATGGCCCGGTTGCAGTGGGGCTCGGTCACCGCCCGGATCCGGGACCTCAAATCCAAGATCCAGCGGGTCAACCCGGTGAACAACAAGGACGAGTACTTCGCCCTCTTCGGGGAACTGCTCTCGCTGGAGCAGCACGCGCGGGCGCTGCGCGAGCAGGCCGCGGGAGGACTGTGATGGGACTGTTCAGCCGCAAGCCGAAGCTGCCGCCCGCCGCCCGGCCCCAGCTCGCCGACGACGAACGGGTGCTCGCCTGGGCGACCGCCGGCAACGGCGAGGGCGACGGCGTGGTGGTGGCCAGCAACCTCGGGCTCTGGCTGCCCGGCCGCCCGCACCGACTGGGCTGGCACGACATCCTCAAGGCGGTGTGGTCCGGCCACGAGCTGACCGTCACCCCGGCCGAGCGGGTCACCGAGCGCGACGGCTACCAGGTGGTGGCGGACTGCCCGGCCGAGACCTACCTGCTGGTCGACCCGGGCGAGCTGCCGCACCAGGTGCGGGCCCGGGTCACCCGGTCGGTGGCGTACACCGCACACCACCCGGTGCCCGGCGGCGCCGGGCGGGTCGCGGCCCGGCGGGTGGCCGGGGTGAACGGGCTGAGCTGGACCGTGCGCTTCGACCCGGGCACCCCCGCCGACGACGAGGCCGTGCTGGCGGAGGCCGACCGGCTGGTTGCCGCCGCCCGCGCCGCGACCGCCCCCGCCGACGCCTGAACCGGCTCACCCGCCCTGGTAGAACCGCGCCGCGCCCGGATGCAGCGGGATCGGGTCGGTGCTGGACGCGCTCTGCCGGGTGAAGTTGCCCGCCTCCGGGTGCACCCCGATCAGGTCGCCCTGATGGGCGAAGAGCAGCCGGGTCAGGTCGTACGCCAGCTCGTCCGGCATGTCCGCACTGACCAGGATCATGTTCGACACCGTGACCGTCGGCGTGCCGGACGGCGTGCGGTAGGCGTCCTTCGGCAGCTCGGCGGTGGTGTACACCGAGCCGTACCGGGCGTTCAGCGGCTCGATCAGGTCGGCGATCGGCAGCAGCGTGAACGTGCCCGGCGCGCTGGAGAGCAGGTCGGCGATGCCCGGGGTGGGCAGGCCGCCGGAGAAGAACATCGCGTCCAGCGTGCCGGCCCGCATCCGCTTGACCGTCTCCGGCAGGGACAGGGTGAACCGGTCCACGTCCCGGTCCGGATCCATCCCGGCGGCGGTCAGCAGCCGCCCGGCGATGATGTCCGTGCCGGACTTCGGCGAACCCGTGGAGACCCGCTTCCCGCGCAGCCCGGCGAATTCCTTCACCTTGGCGTCGGCCCGCACGATCACGTGGGTGTAGTTGCTGTAGACCCGGGCCAGCGCCCGCACCGGTTGGGGTTGCCCGACGAAGGCGCCCTGCCCGGTGACCGCGTCGGCCGCGGTGTCGGCGAGGCTGAAGGCGATCTCCATGTCGCCGCTGGCCAGCCGGGTGACGTTCTCCACCGACGCGCCGGTCGGCTCGGCCCGCGCCTCGTACCCGGGCAGGTGGCGGCTGATCACGTCGGCGTAGCCGCCGCCGAGCTGGTAGTACACGCCGGTGGTGTTGCCGGTGGCGAGAAAGATCCGGCCGCCGTGCCAGGCCTGCGGCGGCGCGGCCGGCTGCCCGCAGCCCGCCACCAGCAACGTCACCAGCAGGGCGGCCAGCCAGGGCGGTGGCCGGCGGGTCACGCCCGGACCGCCGGTTCCAGCGCCTCCGCCACCCGCTGCACCAGGGTCGCGGTCTCGAAACCGATCTGACCCAGATCGCAGCCCGGCGCGGCGAGCACCCCGAGCAGAGCCCGCTCGCCGACCGCCATCACCAGCATCACCCCGCCGTCCATGTCGACGATCTGCTGGCGTACGCGGCCGGCGGACATCAGCCGCGCGGCGCCGACGGTCAGGCTGGCCAGGCCGCTGATCACGGCGGCGAGCTGGTCCACCTGGTCGGGGGAGAGGTGCGGTGAGGAGGCCAGGCGCAGCCCGTCCTCGGAGACGGCTACGGCGTGCGACACGTCCGGCACCTGCTCGGCGAAGTTCGCCAGGAGCCAGTCCAGGCCGGCGCTCACGGGTGTGGTCATCGGTGTCTCCCGTTGGGTCTCGTCTGCTGGTTACGTCGCATCGCGCTGGCCACCCCCTCGGCGAGCGCGGACAGTCGGGCCCGCACCACCTCCGGGTCGAGCAGGTTCTCCGCCGGCCGGACCGACGGGGTGTCCGGCAGCGTCGGGAGCTGACCGCCGCGGGTCCGGCGGGGCAGGCCGGCGCCGGGGGCCGCCGGCCCGGTCGACGGGTGGGCGGCGCCGGGCGGCGGCGCCACGGCGGCCCGGAGCACCGGCGGCCGGGGCGGCGCCGCGACCCGGGTACCGGGGATGACCACCGGCAACGTCACCGTCGGCGCGTGGTGGACGTCGGTCGGGTCCGGCCGGAACAGGCTGCCGCCGTACGCCGGCGTCAGCCGGGGCGCGGGCGTCGAGTTCGGCACGGTCGTCGCCAGCGCCGGCGCACCGGCCCCGGCCCGGAACCAGGCCGCCGTCGAGGCGGGCTGGCGGACGGGAACGGGACGCCGGGACACCGCCTCCACCCGGACGAGCGCCGACTCGGGCACCTCGACCTGGGCCACCGTGCCGGTGCCGGTGTTGTGCAACTGCACCCGGATCCCGTACCGGGCGGCCAGGTGGGCCACCACGTGCAGGCCCATGCTGCCGGCCGCGGCGCTGGAGAGCACCGCCGGGGCGAGCAGCCGCTTGTTGATCGCGGCGAGCCGGCCCTCGCTGATGCCGATGCCCTGGTCGTGCACGCGCAGCGTGAGCCCGTCGACCGTCCGCCGGCCGTCGACCTGCACCAGGGTGTGCGGCGGCGAGTAGTTGGTGGCGTTCTCCAGCAGCTCGGCGAGGAGGTGGACCAGGTAACCCACCGCCGACCCGTGCACCGCGGCCGCCGGCACGTCGATCTCCACCCGGGTGTAGTCCTCGATCTCCGAGGAGGCCGCGCGCACCACGTCGGCGAGCAGGTGGTCCCCCTCGTACGCCCGCCCCGGCTCGCCACCGGCGAGGACCAGCAGGTTTTCGCCGTTGCGGCGCATCCGGGCGGCGAGATGGTCCAGCGCGAAGAGCCGGGCCAGTGCGTCCGGATCGGTCTCGTCGCGTTCGAAGTCGTCGAGCAGGCGCAGCTGCCGGGTGATCAGGGTCCGGATCCGGCGGGCCAGCGCCTCGGCCATCCGGGTCACGTCCAGCCGCAGCTCGGCCTGCTCGCCGGCGAGCCGCAGCGCCGCCCGGTTGACCGTGTCGAACGCCTCGGCCGCCTGCGCGACCTCGTCCCGCCCCTGCCGGATGTCCTCGGTCAGCCGGGTCGACTCGCCCTCGGCCGGCGCGCCCTCCCCGGCCGCGATCGCGGTGATCCGCTCGGGCAGCTCCGAGTTGGCCACGGTGAGCGCCGCCACCCGCAGCCGGCGCAGCCGGCGGCTGGTGCGTACGGCCAGCAGCGCGGCGGCCAGCAGCGAGGCCGCCGCGACGGCGGTGGTGGCCCCGCCGGTGACCAGGGCCCGTCGGCGGGCGTCCCGGGCCAGGCTGGCGGCCTGCTGGTCCAGGTCCTCGGAGAGCTCCCGGCCGAGCAGGTTGAAGCGCCGGATCGTGCCGCTCTGGGCCACGTACCAGGCGTCGCCGTCGACCTTCAGCGCGGCGGCCAGGGTCTCGCCCTTGACGGCGGTGTCCCGCATCCGCTGGGCGGTCGCCACGTCGGCGCCGGCGACCAGCCGGGCGTACGCGGCCTCGGCGTCGGAGTCGGCGATCCGGGAGAACTCGGCCTGGCGCTGCTCCCGCGCGCCCCGCAGCTGGCCGAGCCGGACCAGTTCGCCCTGGGCCAGCTCGCCGCGGACGAAGACCGTCCGGAGCAGGTCGCGTTCCAGCGCGGCCAGGTGTTCCTGGCTGGCGACCGCCGCCACCTCCCGGGCGGCGTTGGCCAGCTCGGTGTCGCGCAGCTGCGCGGGCAGCGCGTCGGCGACGGTGAGCAGCGACTCGACCAGTGCCACGTAGGTGGGGTCGGCCCCCTCCGACGTGGGCGCCGACCGGCGGGCGGGGTCGAGCTGGTGGAGCTGGTCGTCGGCGGTGTCGAGCACCCGCCCGAGGTCCGGTGCGGCCCGGCGGGCGTCCCGGCTGGCGGCGCGGAACCGGTCGACGGCGGTGTCCACCCGCAGCCGCTGGGCGTCCACCAGCGGCCGGCCGGTGGAGCCACCCCGCTGGCGCAGGGCGGCCGTCTCGCCGAGTTCCCGCTCCAGCTCGTGCACCAGGCGCACGGTGGCGGTGGCGGTGCCGGCGAGGACCCGGGCCCGGTCGGCGTCGGCGGAGGCGTCCAGCGCGGTGCTGGTCTGGCTGGCGCCCAGCACGACCAGGCCGACGGTGGCGACCAGGATCGGTGCGAGCAGTTGGGTGCGGACCGACCAGAGTCGGCCGGTGTGGTCTGCCGGCCGGTTGTGCCGGCGGACGCGGGCGGGGCGGGGGAGCGGCACGCGGGTCTCCCGGGAATGGTCGGGGACGCCGGGCCCGGGCGGCGGCCCGGACCCGGCGCCGTCGGTCAGCTCGCGCCGAGGTCCTGCAGGGCCTTGGCCGCCCCGCGGTGCAGCGGTACGGGGTCGGTCTTGCGGGCGTTGTCCAGGTTGATGCCCTTGGCGGCCGGGTTGGCCTGAGCCAGCGCGTCCTTCTTGTCGAAGACGGTCCGCGCGACGGCGCAGGCGACGTTGGCGTTGAGGTCCTTGCGGACCAGCAGCACGTTGGGCACCACGATGGTCGGGGTGTCCGTCGCCGTCTTGTAGACGTCCGCGCGGATCGTCCCGGCCTGGTACGCGGGGTTCAGCTCGGTCATCTTGGGCAGCAGCGGGGCGATGTCCAGGAACCTCACCTTGTCGCCGGCCGTGGTGAACAGGTCGGTGACCCCGCCGGTCGGCACCCCGCCGGACCAGAAGAAGCCGTCGATGCTGCCGTCCTTGACCCCCTCCACGGTCTTGGCCAGGTCGAGCCGCTGCGCCTGGACGTCCTTGGCCGGGTCGAGACCGGCGGCGGTGAGCAGGCGGTTGGCGATGACCTCGGTGCCGGACTTGGGGGAGCCGGTGGAGATCTTCTTGCCCTTCATGTCGGCGACCGAGCCGATGCCGGAATCGGCCCGCACGATCACCTGGGTGTAGTTGTCGTAGATCCGGGCCAGCGCCTGCACCGGCTGCGGCGAGGTGAAACTGCCCTTGCCCTGCACCGCGTTGACGGCGGTGTCGAAGAGCGAGAACGCGACGTCGTACTGGCCGCCGACGAGCTGCTCGATGTTCTGTACCGAGGCGCCGGTCTCGGCGGCGGTGCCGGTCAGCTTGCCGTCGGTCGCCGTGGCGAGCTGGCCGGCGAGGGCGTTGCCGACCACGTAGTACACGCCGGTGGCGTTGCCGGTGGCGATGCCGACGCGGGTGCTGTCAGTGACCTTGCAGGTGATCTCGCTGGCGGCGTCGTCCTTCGTCGCGCCGTCCTGTTTGCCCCCGCACCCGGCGGCGCCGCTCGCGACGAGGGCGAGTGCCCCCACTCCCGCGGCCAGCCGCACGTTGATCCGTCTCACTGTTTTCCTCCCCATAATTCACCGGTGGTGTTGCCGACGGCTCGCCGGTCCGGTTGGCGGAGCCGCGTCGTACGAGGACACCCGCCACCACGGCGGCGGCCAGGACCGCGCCGACCGTGACGGGTACGGGTTCGAGCCAGAGCAGCGTCAGCCCGGCGAGCGCGCCGAGGATCCGTTCCGGTACGCCGGCCGCGCCGACGCCGGGCAGCCAGCCGCCCGCCGCCACGGCCAGCACGGCGACGCTGAGCGCGGAGACCACCGCGGCCACGGCGACCCGCTGCGGCCCGCCGATTCCGAGCAGTCCCAGACCGGCCGGGGTGATCACGAAGGCGATCGGGATCAGGTAGGCCGGCAGGGCGTACCGCAGGGTCTGCCACATGGTCGGCACCAGCCGGCCGCCGGTGACCGCGGCGGCGGCCACCGCGGCGAGCGCGGTCGGTGGGGAGACCTCGGACAGGACCGCGAAGTAGAAGACGAACATCGCCGCGGCGGGCGCGGCGACCCCCAGCTCCAGCAGGGCCGGGCCGATGATCACCCAACCGATCACGAACGAGGCGGTGACCGGCACGGCCAGCCCCAGCAGGCTGAGCGCGACGGCGGCCAGCACGGCGGTGAGCGCCAGCACCACGGCCGGGTCGGACGAGACCGCCTGCGCGCCGGAGACCAGCAGTGCCGCCGCCTGCGGGCCGAGCCCGGTCTTGGTGGTGGTCGCCGTGATGATGCCGGCCGCGGCGCAGACCGCGCTCACCGCGAGCACCCCGCGCGCGCCGGTGCCCAGCGCCTCGACCAGCCGGGCCGGGGTGAGCCGGTGCCGGCGGTCCAGGAAGGACAGCGCGGCGGCCAGCACGGTCGCCCCCACCACCGCCTTCGTCGCCGAGACGCCCAGGGCGAGCAGGCCGGTGATCACCAGCAGGGACAGGAAGTGGTAGCCGAAGCGACCCAGCAGCCGCCAGGGCGAGTCGGCGTGGACGACCACCGGGCGCACGCCCGAGCGCCGGGCGTCGATCTCGACCGCGAGCAGGATGCCGAGGTAGTACAGCACCGTCGGGATGGTCGCCCAGCCCAGCACCTGGAGGTACGACACGCCCAGGTACTCGGCGATGATGAAGGCGGCCGCGCCGAGGGTGGGCGGGGACAGGATCGCCCCGACGCCCGCGGCGGCGAGCATCCCGCCGGCGCGCTCGGCCGGGTAGCCGGCCCGGCGCAGCACCGGCCAGGTCACCGCGCCGATGCTGACTGTCGTCGCCGCGCCCGATCCGGAGACCGTGCCGAGCAGGAAGCCGGAGGCGACCGCCGTGCGTCCGGCGGCGGTCCGGGAGCGCCGGAAGGCGGCGGCGGAGAGTTCCACGAAGAACCGCCCCGCCCCGGAGAGGTCCAGCACCGCGCCGTAGATGGTGAACAGCACGATGTACGAGGCCGCGACGTCGAGCGGGGTGCCGTAGAACCCGCTGTCGGAGTTGTAGAACGCGTCCACGAGCTGGCCGAAGTCGAGCCCGGCGTGCGCCACCGGCCAGGACTGCGGCAGCAGCCCGCCGTAGTAGCCGTAGGCCAGGAACAGCAGGCAGACGGCGGGCAGGATCCAGCCGGTGGTGCGCCGGCAGGCCTCCAGCAGCAGGAGCAGCAGCACGGTGCCCATCGCGACGTCGAGCCCGACGAGCAGGCCCTGCCGGTCGAGGAAGGCGTCGTACCCGCCGCCCCCGCCGCCGACGGTGAACGGCAGCACCGGGTAGAGGCAGGCGACCAGGGCCGCGGCGGCCAGCAGCCAGTCCGACCGGGTCGGGCCGGTCGGGTCCGGCCCGTCGACGGAGGTGGGTGTGCGGCCCGGCCGCCAGGGAATCGAAAGGCCCGCCGGGTACGCCAGGAACACCGTCGGCAGCACGCCGGCCAGGAAAACGATCAGGTAGTACTTGCTGCCCTGCGGAAGTGGTTGAAAGACCTGGACTAGTGCCAGCAGCGCGATCCCCACCGTCGTGCCGGTGACCAGAAGTCGGACCGGGCCGGTGAGCGAGCGCCCCGGTTTCTCGTCCTCGAATTGCGCGGCGAGTTCGCGGGTGTCCGGCACCGCTACGCGGGGCGGTGCGCCCGCCGTGACCTGCGGCGGGAGGGGCGTCGGAGCGTCCTTGAGGGCGGCTCCCGCCCCCCTGGAGCCGGGGTGCGGCGCCTGCGGGGCGGGACCGTCGGAGAAGCGTACGGACGACACGAGGGGGCACGATACGCCAATTATCTACGCCACGGAACATTGCCGATTATCATTGCGGTCGGTAATGGCGATCTATTTCAATCACGCAGCGGGATCTGAGTAAAGCAGGATTTAACAAATTGATTGAGCTGAACTGTTGACAGGCGCCGGTGGCCGGGGTGCGTCCGAAAAGGATCTGTCCAGTATGGCCCGCATCGCCCCACTGATGGGCCGCGTCGACGGTCCGACGGCTCGTTGCACGGGAGCGTACCGCGCGGTGACTGTCCGTAGTGTCAACTACTCTGCGTCGTCGGATCCGAGCCGGCTGTGGTGGGCCCGGAAACCCGTCGAGGGTGTCGGACGTCGCCGGTAGGGTCGGCCGGTGACCACTGCTCAACCACTCATCCAGGCTCGGGGGCTGGTGAAGCGGTTCGGCGACTTCACCGCCGTCGACGGCATCGACGTCGAGGTGCGCCCCGGCGAGGCGTTCGGCTTCCTCGGGCCGAACGGCGCCGGCAAGTCCTCCACCATGCGCATGATCGGCTGCATCTCCCCGCCCAGCGGTGGCGAGCTGCGCATCCTCGGCATGGACCCGGTGCGCGACGGCCCCGCCATCCGGGCGCGGCTCGGCGTCTGCCCCCAGCTCGACAATCTCGATCCCGAGCTGACCGTCCGGGAGAACCTCACCACCTACGCCCGCTACTTCGGCGTGCCCCGCGCGGTGGCCCGGGCGCGCGCCGCCGAGCTGCTCGACTTCGTGCAGCTCACCGAGCGGGCCGACAGCAAGGTCGAGCCGCTCTCCGGCGGCATGAAGCGCCGGTTGACCATCGCCCGCGCGCTGGTCAACGAGCCCGAGATCGTGCTGCTCGACGAGCCGACCACCGGGCTCGACCCGCAGGCCCGGCACCTGGTCTGGGAGCGGCTGTTCCGGCTCAAGCAGCAGGGGGTGACGCTGGTGCTGACCACCCACTACATGGACGAGGCCGAGCAGCTCTGCGACCGCCTCGTGGTGATGGACGGCGGGCGGATCGTCGCCGAGGGTTCGCCCCGGGAGCTGATCGAGCGGCACTCCACCCGCGAGGTGGTCGAGCTGCGCTTCGCGGCCGAGTCGCAGGAGACGTTCGCCGGCAAGCTCGACGGGCTGGGGGAGCGGGTCGAGGTGCTGCCCGACCGGATCCTGCTCTACGTCACCGACGGGGACGCCGCCGTCGGCCAGGTGGAGGCGCGCGGCCTGACGCCGGCCAGCGTCCTGGTCCGGCGCAGCAGCCTGGAGGACGTCTTCCTGCACCTCACCGGGCGCACCCTGGTCGACTGATCAGCGGTTCCTCGCGCAAAGCGACGAACGCGGCAACCCCCGTCCTGTCGACGGGGGTTGCCGCGGGTGCTGGCCGGACACCCGAGCCTGGCTTGACCTGTCGAACCCGGTCAGCGGGCGACGGGAGGGATCGGGACGTCGACGTCGAGCCCGTAGTCCGAGTACAGCCAGGTCACCTCCATCTCCTCGTGGTAGCTCGGCTGGTCACCCCCGTGATGGTTCGGATATTCGATGGTCGTGCTGAAGGAGATCTTGCTGACTTTCTGCGACTTCACGCCGATCTCGATGATCCCCTTGCCCGGAATTTTCTTCGGCAGGTCCGCGTCGCTGGGCGTGCTGACGTAGCTGAACGAGTAGCGTTCGACGGCCGATTCGCCGCTACCGGCCGTGCCGAGCGCGGTGACCGTGCCAACGCTTCTCAGGGCCTCGAGCTGGGACGCCGGATTGACCGTGGTGGCCGGGTCGGCGAAGGGGACGTAGATGTGGTGGAGGCTGCGGAAGATGGCCGGCTGGCCGTAGTTTCGCCACCTGCCGCCCTTCGAGCGGTAGAGGTCGCCGTCGACGATCCGCTCCTCCCCATCTTGCGCGAGCCGCCCCTTCACCGGTCTGGTCACCCGCCCGGTGGGCCCGTTCGGATCGAATTCCCCTTCGAAGGACTCCTTGGCGGAACCCGGCTTGCCGACGTCGACCCAGTTGCGGCTGGTGGAGACGCGGAACCGGAAGCTGCTCTTCGCGGTTGCCTGTGCCGCCGCGGCCAGCCGAAGTTCCGGGGTCACGGCGGCGGCGGTGGGGCCCGGCTGAGCAGCGGTACTGGCCGGATCGCCGCCCGGGCCGACCAGGCCGACGGTGGCTGCGGCCACGACGCCGAACAGTGCGAGCGCGCCGCCGGTGGTAGCCACCGTCCGGCTCCGTCGCGCCCGCTGGCCCCGGTTGATCAGGTCGTCGGTCGGCGGCTCGTTCGGCGGCTGTGCGTCGGCCAGATCTCGCAGCGCCATGGAGAGGTCCCTTTCGTCGGTGCTCACTTGACTGCCTCCAAGGTGGTTGCGCGGGGATGGGGAATGAGGTCACGCAGCTTCGTCATGGCGCGGCTGTGCTGCGTCTTGACCGCGCTGACCGAACAACCCAGCTCGGCGGCCGCTTGTCGCTCGGTCAGGTCGACGTAGTACCGCAGCACGATCACCGCCCGCTGTTGACGCGACAGCGTCATCAGGGCAGCGCGCAGGTCCTGGCGTGCCCCGTCCAACCCCGCGTGCGGGTCGACCCGGTCGGGCGGTTCCGCCGTCAGCGTTTCTCGACGGAAACGCCGCCACCGGCTGACGTTGCCGTTGATCAGCATCCGGCGCAGGTATGCGTGCGGGTCGCCGTGACCGACCTTCCGCCAGCGGACATACAGCTTGACCAGACACTCCTGCAGCAGATCCTCGGCCCGTTGCCGGTCACCGATGAGCAACGTGGCGAACTGCAGGTGACGGGGCCACGCTTCCGCGACGAAGCTCGCATAGCTGGCGTTGCTCGACGCCGGATCGGCGACTTCCTTGGTCATGTCTCTCACACGCTCGGGATCCTCGAAATGGTCTACACCGTCGGCCACCGGCAGCAGCCGGCCAACAGCAAACCAGCCGGGTGCAGAGCTGCCCGCCTGGGACCAGGAGGGTCTCGCCCCGCTGCTGGGGCGACCTGTCGCGGCGGCCGCTCCGGATGGCGATGTGCGCGCCGGCACTGGCCGGGCTGGTGACCGAGCTGGCCACCGGGGTGTCGGCGGGCCTGGCGGTGCGCCGGCGCGCCACCCGAGCTGAGCCGATCGGCCATGATGCTGGTCAACGGGCCCTTGCCCAGGTCAGGAAACGTTCGGCCATCCCCTCCGGCGCGTCCTGTCCGGTCAGCACGGCGAGGTCGGTCATGGCCTCGTGCATCAGCGTGGCAAGGTAGATCAGCAGGCCCGTCCGGTTCTCGCGGTACTCGCCGAGCAGCGCCAGCCGGGCCGGGGAGCAGGGCCACGCGGCGCCGCAGACCCGGCAGCGCCACGACGGGCGCGCCGCGACGTGCGGGCGGTAGCGCGGCATCAGCGGGTGCCCTCCCCGGCCCGGCGCGGCGACGGCAGCCAGTGGCCGCCGTTCGCACGCCATTCCTGCGCGGGGGTCAGCCGCCCCGGGCGCCCCGGGCCATTGACTGGGAAGACCTCCGTCGGCGCGGTCGCCCACGCCGGGCGTCCGTTGGGCGTACGCCGGGGGAGCGCGGTGGGTGGCGTCGGGCGGCGGCAGCGCCAGAACCTGAGTCGCATGCGGTGAGCCTCCGTCGAGCTGGGAAGGGGCGCCCGGGACCTCGTTGTCGCCGGGCGCCCCCGGCCTGGTTCCGCCCGCCGTCCGATCCCGTGAGCGGTTCCGCTGCGTGACAGTCTGGTGGGGACCCGACTACGGTGGGAGATCCCGCGTGCCGACGACCAGGGCGTATGTCGGCCGGTCCCAGGCGGTACGAGGATGTACGGAGGCTGTCCGTGGAACGCTCGTCCATGTTGGACCACTTCGCGGAGGAGTTGCGGCTCGCCCGGGCCACCAGTGGCATGTCCCAGACCGCGCTGGCCGAGGCGCTGAGCTATTCGGGCGCCCTGGTCGCCAAGGTGGAGACCTGCGAGCGTCGGCCGAGCCTCGACTTCGCCCGCCGGTGCGACACCGTGTTCGGGGCGGACGGGCGGTTCGAGCGCATCCAGCGACGAATCAGCCGCGAGACCGTGGTGCCCTGGTTCCGCGACTGGGCCGGCATCGAGCAGGAGGCCACAGCGCTACGCACGTTCGAGCCGCTGTGCGTGCCCGGCCTGTTGCAGACCGAGGGCTACGCCCGAGCGCTGCTGGCCGGCGGCGGACTGTTCGCGCCGGACGAGATCGAGCAGCAGGTGGCGACCCGGCTGGACCGCCAGGCGCTGCTCACCCGCGACCGACCCCCGCTGCTCACCGCCGTCGTCGACGAGCACGTGCTCCGCCGCCGCGTCGGCGGGCCGGAGGTGATGCGCGAGCAGTCGCAACACCTGATGAAGCTCGGCTCGACCCTGCCTAGGGTTCGGATCCAGATCGTGCCGCTGACTGCCGGTGCGTACCCTGGGATCAACGGTCCCTTCGTGATCGCCACCTCGTCGCAGGGAGAGGATGTCGTTTACCAGGAGGGGCAACTCCACGGGCAGGTGATCGACCGCGCCGAGTACGTGCGGCAGATGGTCGAGGTGTGGGAGTCGATCCGTGGTGAGGCACTATCGCAGCAGCAGTCCCTTGAGTTGATGGCGGAAGTGGCGGAGACATGGATCTGACGGGCGCCCAGTGGCGCAAGAGCAGTCGTAGCAACGGCCAGGGCGGCAACTGCGTGGAGGTGGCCGACAACCTGCCCGGCGTGGTGGCCGTACGCGATTCCAAAGACCCGGGCGGCCCGGCCCTGACCTTCGGCCCGGACGCCTGGCGCGCCTTCGTCGCGTACGCCGCCGATCGGCGGTAGCGGCCCTCTGCGATGACCTGATGGCGAAGGTGGCGGAGACATGGACCTGAGCGGCGCCCGGTGGCGCAAGGGCACCCGCAGCAACGGCAGCGGCGGCGCCTGCGTGGAGGTGGCCGACAATCTGCCCGGTGTGGTGGCCGTACGCGATTCCAAGGACCCGGGCGGGCCGGCCCTGACCTTCGGCCCGGACGCCTGGCGGGCGTTCGTCTCACGCGTCGCCCGGCGGTAGCTCGCCCACCACGGCGGCGCGAAACTGGCACGACACGGGCGGGCACCGGTCGTAGGGTGGCCACGGCCTGTCGTACCCCCGGGGTAGGAAGGCCGTGGTGAACGGCGGCGACGGGGGTGATCGGGTGAGCGTGGCGCAACCGGCGCGGGAGCAGGCCCGGCCGGCGTTGCCGAGGGTGCCGGCGCTGGCGGTGCTGGCGCACTACCTGACCGGCTACCGCCGCACCTGGCGCGCCGGGGTCTTCTCGTCCTTCCTGCTGCCGACGCTGACCGTGGTCGGCTTCGGCCTCGGCGTGGGCGCCTACGTGGACCAGGGCGTCGACGGGGTGCGGTACCTCGACTGGATCGTGCCCGGGCTGCTGGCCTCGACCGCGCTCCAGGTGGCCATCGGCGAGTCGACCTGGCCGGTGTTCAGCAACTTCCAGTGGATCAAGACCTACTCCGCGCAGAGCGCGGCACCGCTGCGGATCCGCGACATCCTCGCCGGCCACCTGGCCTTCGTGCTGTTCCGGGCGCTCACCGCCAGCGTCGCGTTCCTGCTGGTGACGGCGCTGTTCGGGGCGCTGCGTTCGGGCTGGGCGGTGGCCACCCTGCCGGTGGTGGCGCTGCTCTGCCTGGCGGTCGCCGCGCCGACCTTCGCCTACGCGGCGGTGGTGGACAGCGACAGTTGGCTGGCCATGCTGTTCCGGTTCGCGGTGATCCCGATGACGCTCTTCGCCGGGATCTTCTTCCCGGTCGAGTCGCTGCCCGGCGTGCTGCGCTGGCTGGCGTACGCGACGCCGCTCTGGCACGCCGTCGACCTGTGCCGGGCGGCCACCCTCGGCGTGGCTCCGCAGTGGTCGGTCGCCGGCCACCTGCTCTACCTCGCGGCCTGGGCGCTGGGCGGCTGGCTGCTGGCCGCCCGGCTCTTCCGTCGCCGGCTCGTGGTCTAGGAGGCTCGCGTGGTCACTCTCGTCCTGCCCCGGCTGCTCGACGTCTCCGGCACGTCGCGCCGGTCGGCCGCGGTGGTCGAGCGCAACGTGGCGGCGCTCAAGTCGGTCTACTGGCTGCTGCTGCTCTCCGGGTTCGTCGAGCCGGTGCTCTACCTGTTCTCCATCGGGGTCGGGGTGGGCCAGCTGATCGACGGGCTCACTCTGCCCGACGGCCGGGTGGTGGAGTACGCCGCGTTCGTCGCGCCGGCCATGCTCGCCTCCTCGGCGATGACCGGGGCGCTGGCCGAGACCACCTTCAACTTCTTCGGCAAGATGAAGTACCTCAAGCTCTACGACGGGATCATCGCCACCCCGGTGCGGCCCTTCGAGATCGCGCTCGGGGAACTGGGGTGGGCGATGGTGCGCGGCTCGGCCTACTCGGCGGCGTTCCTCGCGGTGATGGTGGCGATGGACCTGACCTCCGTGGGGCGGGCGCTGTTGGCGTTCCCGGCGGCGGTGCTGGTCGGCTTCACCTTCGGCGCTGTCGGCATGGCGCTGGCCACCTTCATGCGCAGCTGGCAGGACTTCGACCTGATGGGCTCGGCGCAGTTCACCCTCTTTCTCT
Organism: Micromonospora sp. U56; assembly: GCF_018070095.1. Taxonomy (NCBI): domain Bacteria; kingdom Bacillati; phylum Actinomycetota; class Actinomycetes; order Micromonosporales; family Micromonosporaceae; genus Micromonospora; species Micromonospora sp. U56. The sequence goes on along the minus strand of NZ_JAGPYL010000055.1, from coordinate 22,612 downwards.
TCTCGGGCACCTTCGTGCCGGCCGAGGACTATCCTGCGCTGCTGCGCTGGGCGGTGGAGGTGACCCCGCTCTACCGCTCGGTGCACCTGATCCGGGACATCTGTGTCGGCGGGTCCGGTTGGCTGTGGCTGCTGGACCTGCTCTACCTGCTGGCGCTGACCGGGCTCGGGCTGGCCGTGGCGTCCCGGCGGATGGTGGGCCTGCTCTACAAGTGAAGGGTTAACGGCCGGCTTTCCCGGGGCATGTCGGGGGGACAACCGTTGACCACGAGGAGGGGCGATGGCCTCCGACGACACGTCCGCCCGGGCCGGGCGCGACCGCGACGACCAGAACACCGCGACCGCGGCCGGGTCCCGTTCGAGCGACCCGGGGGGCCGTAACCCGCGCGGCAGCCGGCCGGTCGGCCCCGAAGAGGGCCCGGACAGCCCGGCCGAGCTGCCCGGCTCCGGCTGGGTGGCGGCCCTGAAGCGCACCGTCAAGGAGTTCCAGGACGACAGCCTCACCGACTTGGCCGCCGCGCTGACCTACTACGGGGTGCTCTCCATCTTCCCCGGGCTGCTGGTGCTGATCTCCCTGCTCGGCCTGCTCGGCGACCGCGCCACCCAGGGGGTCAAGGACACCGTCAACCAGGCGGTGCCGGAGGAGAACATCCGGAAGATCATCGAGGGCGCCATCGAGCAGGCGGGCGCCTCGGGCGGGCTGGCCAGCATCGCCGCGATCGTCGGTCTGCTCGTGGCCTTCTGGTCCGCCTCCGGCTACATCGCCGCCTTCATGCGCGCCTCGAACACCATCTACGACGTGCCCGAGGGGCGGCCGATCTGGAAGACCCTGCCGATCCGGCTCGGGGTGACCGCGGTGATCGGCGTGATGCTGCTGGCCTGCGCGGTGATCGTGGTCTTCACCGGCGGCTTCGCCGAGCAGGTCGGGAGCGCGATCGGCCTGGGATCCACCGCGGTGACGGTGTGGAACATCGCCAAGTGGCCGGTGCTGCTGCTCCTGGTCAGCCTGATGTTCGCGATCCTCTACTGGGCCTCGCCGAACGCCCGGCACGGCGGCTTCCGCTGGGTCAGCCCGGGCGGGGTGCTGGCCGTGGTGATCTGGCTGGTGATCTCCGGCCTCTTCGCCCTGTACGTCAGCAACTTCGCGTCCTACAACAAGACCTACGGCGCGCTGGCCGGCGTGATCATCTTCCTGGTCTGGCTGTGGCTGAGCAACATCGCCATCCTGCTCGGCGCCGAGTTCGACGCGGAGCTGGAGCGCGGCCGGGCCATCTCGGCCGGCCACTCGCCGGAGGAGGAGCCCTACGTCGAGCTGCGCGACGACCGCAAGCTCAAGAAGCGCAACGCCGCCGGGGAGCGCTAGCTCCCGCTGAGATCCCGAGGTCGGCCCCGTCGCGCTCCGGTGCGGTGGGGCCGGCCCTTTTCTTGATCCACTTATAGCTTTTGTCCTAACGGACAAAAGTTGGCGGCGGATTGACCGAAGCTATGGACAGGAGGCACGGAAGGCTCCTACTGTGTCGGACACAACACATCGACGTCACATCGATGTGAACACCGACGCGGAGGTGGATCCCGTGCGGACGGTAGAACCCCTGCACCTACGGCTGTTGCGGCTGCTCCGCGACGCGGGGCCGGCGTCCCGGGCCGAGCTGGGTGACCGCCTCCAGATGCCCCGGCCCCGGCTGCTGGCCGAGCTGGAGCGGCTGGTGGGACTGGGCCTGGTGGCCGAGGCGGGACTGGCCGCCTCCCGGGGCGGGCGCCGCTCGACCCTGGTCGAGCTGGACCCCCGGTTGCGCTTCGCCGCGGTCGACCTCGGCGCCAGCTCGATCGACGTCGAGGTGGTCAACGGCCGGCTGGAGCCGGTCGCGGCGTACGCCGAGCCGGCCGACATCCGCTCCGGCCCGAAGGTGATCCTGCACCGGGTCAACGAGCTGCTGCACAAGGCCCGGGTGGACGGGGCGTACGAGAAGCTGGACGGCGTCGGCGTGGGCGTTCCCGGGCCGGTGAGCTTCCGCGACGGGGTGCCCGTCTCGCCGCCCATCATGCCCGGCTGGGACCGGTTCCCCGTCCGTGAGCTGCTCACCCGCGAACACGGCTGCCCGGCGGTGGTCGACAACGACGTCAACATCATGGCGATCGGGGAACGGCACGGCGGGGTCGCCCACTCGATCGACGACTTCCTGTTCGTCAAGATCGGCACCGGCATAGGGTGCGGGATCTACCTCAGCGGCGAGGTCTACCGGGGCACCGACGGCTGCGCCGGCGACATCGGCCACATCCAGGTCGACGCGCACGGCGCGGTCTGCTCCTGCGGCAACGTCGGCTGCCTGGAGGCGGTGTTCAGCGGGGCCGCCCTGGCCCGCGAGGCCGTCGCCGCCGCCCGGGCCGGCACCTCCCCGGCGCTCGCCGAACGGCTCGCCGCCCGGGGCGTGGTCACCGCCCGGGACGTCGCCGAGAGTGCGGTCGAGGGTGACGTCACCTGCATCCAGCTGATCCGCGACGGCGGCCGGCGGGTCGGCCAGGTGCTGGCCGGCCTGGTCAGCTTCACCAATCCCTCGATGATCGTGATCGGCGGCGGGCTGGCCCAGCTCGGCCACATCCTGCTCGCCGAGATCCGCAGCGTGGTCTACCGCCGGTCGCTGCCACTGGCCACCGGCAACCTGCCGGTCGTCCTGTCCGAGCTGGGCCCCCGCGCCGGCGTCGCCGGCGCCGCGGTGCTGGCGAGCGACGTCGCCTTCGGGGAGGCATCGTGAGCGCGAGGAGTGAGCCGGGTCTGCGAGCCCCGCAGTCGCGAACGGAAGGCGCTCCGGTGAGCGCGAGGAGTGAGCCGGGCCTGCGAGCCCCGCAGTCGCGAACGGAGGCGGCCCGGTGAACGCGGCCGAGGGCGGGACGGCTCCGCTGGTGACCCCGCCCGCCGACACCGTCGCGGGCGAGGTGGTCCTGCGCCTCACCGACGTGGTGAAGACCTTCCCCGGCGTACGGGCGCTGGACGGGGTGCAGCTGGAGGTGCGGGCCGGCGAGGTGCACTGCCTGCTCGGGCAGAACGGCGCCGGCAAGTCCACCCTGATCAAGGTGCTCGCCGGGGTGCACCGGCCGGACTCGGGGCACGTCGAGTGGCGCGGCCAACCCGCCGCCTTCGCCGACCCGCAGGCCGCCATGCGCGCCGGGATCGCCACCATCTACCAGGAACTCGACCTGGTCGAGGACCTCTCGGTGGCGGAGAACGCCTTCCTCGGCCACGAGCCGCGCCGGCTCGGCTTCGTCCGGCGCGGGCAGATGGCCCGCCGTACCCGGGAGATCCTGAGCCGGCTCGGCCACGGCGAGATCCCGCCGGGCCGGATGGTCCGCGCCCTGCCGGCCGCCGGCAAGCAGGTGGTCAGCATGGCCCGGGCGCTCTCCCACGAGGCGCGACTGATCATCATGGACGAGCCGAGCGCGGTGCTGGCCCACGACGAGGTGGGCAACCTGTTCCGGATCATCCGGGAGCTCACCGCGCAGGGCATCGCGGTCATCTACATCTCGCACCGGTTGGAGGAGATCCGCGAGATCGGCGACCGGGTGACCGTACTCAAGGACGGCCGGACCACGGCGGCGAACCTGCCGGCCCGCGAGACCCCGACCCGCGACCTGGTCTCGAAGATGACCGGCCGCACCATCGAGTACGTCTTCCCGGACCGCCCGGCCGGCACCGACACCGGCGCGGAACTGCTGCGGGTCGACGGGCTCGGCCGCGCGGGCGAGTTCGCCGACGTCTCCCTGCGCGTGCGGGCCGGCGAGATCGTCGGCATCGCCGGGCTGGTCGGCTCCGGTCGGTCCGAGCTGCTGGAGACCATCTTCGGCGCCCGCCGCGCGGAGACCGGCACCGTTCACGTGGACGGCCGGGCGCTGCGCCCGGGCAGCGTCGGCGCGGCCGTCCGGGCCGGCATGGGGATGGCGCCCGAGGAGCGCAAGAGCCAGGCGCTGCTGCTCGGCGAGCCGATCCACCGCAACGTCACGCTGGCTACCTTCACCCGGTACGCCCGCCTCGGGTTCACCGACGCCGGCCGCGAGCGTGACGAGGCGGAGCGGATCGCCGACCGCCTCCAGCTCCGGCCCCGGGACGTACGCCGCCCGGTGCGCACGCTCTCCGGCGGCAACCAGCAGAAGGTGGTGGTCGGGCGCTGGCTGCTGGGCGACACCCGGCTGCTGCTGCTCGACGAACCCACCCGCGGGGTGGACGTTGGCGCCCGGGCCGAGCTCTACCGGGTGATCCGCGACCTGGCCGCGCAGGGTGTCGGGGTGCTGCTGGTCTCCAGCGAGGTGCCCGAGGTGCTCGGCCTGGCCGACCGGGTGCTGGTCATGCGCGAGGGCCGGATGGTGCGCGAGGCACCGGCCGGCGAACTGGACGAGAACACCGTGCTCGACCTCGTCATGGCGGGGTCTCTGATGGAAGGCGCGCCCGCATGAACGAGCGCACACAGCGGAGCGAGGTGGCGGCATGAGCGAGACCGCGACGCCCGAGAGCCGGGCGGAGCTGCCGGCGCAGTCCCCGCCGGTCGACCCGGCGGAGACGGCGGCGGCGACCAACAAGGCCGCCGGGCCGGGCCGGCTGTCCTGGTGGCACGGCGACGGCGGCGAGGGCGCGAAGCGCAACCTCGGCCTGATCGCGGTGTTGGTGGTGCTGGTCGTGATCGGCGCCGCCACCCGCTCGGACCTCTACTCGAACCCGGACTGGGTGTGGGACAACACCCTGACCATCCTCAAGCTGGCCTCGGTGGTCGGCGTGGTGACCGTCGGGATGACCTTCGTGATCATCGGTGGGGGCATCGACCTCTCCGTCGGCGCGATCGTCGCGCTCGCCGGGGTCTGGTGCACCACGGTCGCCACCCAGAGCTACGGCGCCGGCGGCATGATCTTCTCGGCGCTGGTCGTCGGGTTGGCGGTCGGCCTGGTCAACGGGGTGCTCATTTCGTACGGCCGGCTGGTTCCGTTCATCGCCACGCTGGCGATGCTGGTCGCGGCGCGCGGTCTGGCCGCGGAGATCTCCGACAAGCAGACCCAGGTCTCGAACAACACCTTCATCAACGGGATCGCCGCCAACAAACTGCTCGGCATCCCGCTGCTGGTCTACATCCTCGCCGCGGTCGTCGCGGCCGGCTGGGTGCTGCTCAACCGCACCACCTTCGGCCGGCGTACGGTCGCGGTCGGCGGCAACCCGGAGGCGGCCCGCCTGGCCGGCATCAACGTCCGGCGGCACACGGTGCTGCTGTACGCGCTGTCCGGGCTGTGCTGCGGCATCGCCGCCATCATGCTCACCGCCCAGGCCAACTCGGCCCAGGCGGCGATGGCCAACCTCTACGAGCTGGACGCGATCGCCGCCGCGATCATCGGTGGCACGCTGCTCAGCGGCGGGCGGGGGACGATCGTCGGCTCCCTGCTCGGCGTGATCATCTTCTCGACGATCACCAACCTCTTCGCCATCAACGGCCTCTCCACCGAGGCCCAGAACATGGTCAAGGGCGGCATCATCGTGGCGGCCGTCCTGGTCCAGCAGGTGCAGTTCCGTAGCCTCACCCAGTTCCTCGGCCGCAACCGGGCCACCACCGCCTGACCGCCGCGGCGCGGTGACGCGCCGCCCTCCTCACGACACACCGCATCTCGGCGGCCACCTGACGACGGTGGCCGGGATCCGCACACCCTTTTTCGCCCCCATCACCGTCACTTTGGAGGTCGTCATGACCCAGCACAGTCGTGACCTGTCCCGCCGCCGGTTGCTGTTCGGCGGGGCCGCCGTCGGCGCCGGCGTGCTCCTCGCCGGCTGCACCAGCAACGAGACCGAGCCCACCGCCGCGCAGACCAAGGCGGCCGCGACCGGCGGCAACGCCGAGCCGGGCAAGAAGGTGGTCCTCGGCTTCTCCGCCCCGGCCGCCGACCACGGCTGGATCGCCGCCATCACCAACAACGCCAAGGCGCAGGCCCAGGCGTACTCGGACGTGGAGTTCAAGTCCGTCGAGGCCGGCGCGGACGCGGCGGCGCAGCGGGCGGCACTGTCCACGCTGATCTCGCAGAAGCCCGACGTCATCGTGCTGCTGCCGCACGACGGCAAGGAACTCAACGCCTTCGGCCTGGAGGCGATGAAGGCCGGCATCCCGGTGGTCAACCTGGACCGTGCCTTCCCGGACGCCCGCGCCTACCGGCTCCAGATCAAGGGTGACAACTACGGCATGGGCGTGGCCGCGGCCACGTACATCGTCGAGCAGCTCAAGGCCAAGGGCGTGAGCACCCCGATCATCGGCGAGATCCCCGGCATCGACTCGCTGGAGCTGACCCAGGAGCGGTCGAAGGGCTTCGCCGACACCCTCGCGGCGAACGGTCTGAAGGTGGCCAACCGCCGGCCGGCCGAGTTCACCGCCGACTCCGGCCAGCAGGCCGCGACCGGGCTGTTCCAGGCACTGCCGAAGATGGACGCCCTCTGGAACCACGACGACGACCAGGGCATCGGCGTCCTCGCGGCGGTCAACCAGGCCAACCGCAAGGAGTTCTTCATGGTCGGCGGCGCCGGCTCGAAGAAGGCGATGGAGGACATCCAGTCCGACAACACGGTGCTCAAGGCCACCGTCACCTACAGCCCGTCGATGGCCTCCTCGGCCATCTCGCTGGCCCGCCTGATCGGCCAGGGCAAGGGCATGTCCGACCTGGTGGAACTCCAGGTGCCCAAGGAGATCGTGCTCGCCTCCGAGACGATCACCAAGGAGAACGCGGGCACCTACCTCAAGCTCGGGTTCTGACACACGGGGGGAGACCCACCTTGTCCACACAGCACAGCGAACTGCGGGTCGGCATGGTCGGCTACGAGTTCATGGGCGCGGCGCACTCGCAGGCGTGGCGCACCGTGAACCGGGTGTTCGAGTTGCCGGCGCGGGTCCGGATGGCGACGATCTGCGGCCGGGACGCCGGGAAGGTCGCCGCCGCGGCCGACCGGCTCGGCTGGGACGCGTACAGCACCGACTGGCGGGACCTGGTCGCCTCGGACGACATCGACGTGGTCGACATCTGCACACCGGGGGACAGCCACGCCGAGATCGCGCTCGCCGCGCTCGCCGCCGGCAAGCACGTCATCTGCGAGAAGCCGCTGGCCAACACGGTGGCCGAGGCCCGGGAGATGACCGCCGCCGCGGCCACCGCCCGGGCCGCGGGGGTACGGTCGATGTGCGGGTTCAACTACCGCCGGGTGCCCGCGGTCGCCCTGATGCGGCAGCTCGTCGCCGAGGGCCGGCTCGGGGTGCTGCGGCACGTCCGGGCGGCGTACCTCCAGGACTGGATCGTCGACCCGCAGTTCCCGCTGGTGTGGCGGTTGCAGAAGGACAGGGCGGGCTCCGGCGCGCTCGGTGACATCGGCGCGCACATCATCGACCTGACCCAGTACGTCACGGGCCAGCGGATCACCGGGGTCAGCGCGGTGACCGAGACGTTCGTCAAGGAACGGCCGTTGCCGGGCGGGTCGAGCGGCCTGGCCGCGCAGGCCGACGGCAACGGCCGGGCCACCGGTGCGGTCACCGTCGACGACGCGGCGGTCTTCGTCGCCCGGCTGGACGACGGGGCGCTGGCCACGTACGAGGCGAGCCGGTTCGCCACCGGTCGCAAGAACGCCCTCCGGGTGGAGATCAACGGGTCGCTCGGGACCGTCGCCTTCGACCTGGAACGCCTCAACGAGCTGGAGTTCTACGACGCCACCCGGCCCACGGCCGAGCAGGGCTTCACCCGCATCCTGGTGACCGAGTCCGAGCATCCGTACCTGTCGGCCTGGTGGCCGCCGGGGCACATCATCGGCTACGAGCACTCCTTCACCCACCAGATGCGCGACTTCGTCGAGGCGGTCGCGACCGGCGCCGACCCGACGCCCTCCTTCGCCGACGCGTTGCAGGTCCAGTTGGTGCTGGACGCGGTGACCCGGTCGGCGGAGCTGGGCTCCCGGTGGTCGGAGGTGGAGCCCGCGCTGGCCGCGCTCCCCGTCTGACCAGGCCACCTCCGGCGCCGATCGGCGAGGACCCGACCGCGGTTGCGCCCCGCGGGCGGGACGGGATCGGCACCGGAGGGCGTGCCGCCCCGGCCACCACGGCCGGCGGCGCACGCGTACGACGGTCGTCCGGTGCGGCCGGACCGGGATTCCCCGGCCGCACCGGAGGACCGCCACCATCGTCCCGGCGACCCGCAGCAGGCCGGCCGCCACCGGTCGGGCCCGGGCCGCCACCACCACACGTCCGGTCGCGGGGCGCGCCGCCGCCCGTCGACCGGATACGGGGGAGGCAGGGCCGAGACGCCGACCGACCCTGCCTGCCAGCCCCGTCCGCACGCCGTGCGGGGTACCGGGTCCGGCGTCGCGCCGCCGACGTCGCCGCCGCGGCCCGGTCCCGCCCCGGACGTCCGGGCGGACGGGGCCCCGGCGGAACGGTGTCTTTCCAGCGCACGATCTGATATTGATTTTGCTAAATGCAAGGGCGGTTCCTCCGGACGGAAGGAGCACCATGCGTACGGGTGTCTGGCTGGTGGGGGCGCGCGGTTCGGTCGCGACCACCAGCATCGTCGGCGGTCTCGCCCTGCGGGCCGGGCTCACCGCGCCGACCGGTTGCGTCACCGAGCTGCCCGCGCTGCGCGGGCCGGCCCTGCCCACCTTCGCCGACCTGTTCTTCGGCGGCCACGACCTGGCCACCACCCCGCTGACCAAGCGGGCCGAGACGTTGGCCGACGCGGGCGTGCTGCCCGGCCGGCTGGCCGCCACCCTCGCCGCCGACCTCACCGCCGTCGAGGAGGACCTGCGACCCGCCCCCACCGGCGGCACCCAGGCCGACCGGGCCGCCGCCGTCGTCGCCGACCTCACCGCGTTCCGCCAACGGCACCGGCTGGACCGGGTGGTGATGGTCGACGTCTCCGCCACCGAACCCGCCGCCCGGCCGCACCCCGGGCACGCCGACCCGGCCGCCCTGCGGGCCGCGCTCGCCGGCCCCGACGAGGTGCTGCCGCCCAGCTCGCTCTACGCGTACGCCGCCGTCGAGGCCGGCTGCCCGTACGTCGACTTCACCCCGTCCACCGGGCTGCGGCTGCCGGCGCTGGCCGAGCTGGCCGTCGCCCGCGGCCTGCCGTACGCCGGGCACGACGGCAAGACCGGGGAGACGCTGGTCAAGTCGGTGCTCGCGCCGATGTTCGCGATGCGGCACCTGGCCGTGCGCACCTGGTCCGGGACCAACCTGCTCGGCGGCGGCGACGGCGCCACCCTGGCCGACCCGGCCGCCAACGCCGCCAAGGTGAGCAGCAAGCAGCGGGTCCTCGGCGAGACCCTCGGCTACCTGCCGCAGGGCGGCACCCGCATCGAGTACGTCGAGGAGCTGGGCGACTTCAAGACCGCCTGGGATCTGATCACCTTCACCGGTTTCCTCGGCACCGGCATGCGGATGGAGTTCAGCTGGCACGGCTGCGACTCCGCGCTCGCCGCCCCGCTCGTGCTCGACCTGGCCCGGCTCACCGCGGCCGCGCACGCCGCCGGCCGGGTCGGCCCCCTGACCGACCTGGCGTTCTTCTTCAAGGACCCGCTCGGCTCACCCACCCACTCGCTCGGCGAGCAGTGGCAGCGGCTGGTCGAGTTCACCGGGCGGCTGCACGCCGGGGGGACGGCATGAGCGAGCGCAGCGAGCGAATCATTCAGCGCAGCGCGGTGGAGCCTCATGGCGTGGCCGACCGAAGGGAGGCGACGGCATGAGCACGCTGGGCGACCTGGCCGAGCTGGTCCGGGCGCCGGCCGCGCTCTCCGTACCGGGTGACGTGGTCGCCGGCGCCGCCGCGGCCGGGGCGCTCGGTCCGCGTACCGCCGGACTGGCCGGCGCGTCGGTGCTGCTGTACTGGGCCGGGATGGCCGCCAACGACTGGGCCGACCGCCGGCTGGACGCGGTCGAACGCCCCGAGCGGCCGATCCCCAGCGGCCGGGTCTCGCCCGCGACCGCGCTCGCTCTCGCCGCCGGCCTCACCGCCGCCGGCGTGGGCCTGGCCGCCGTCACCGGCGGCCGGCGGGCCGCCGCCGTCGCGATCCCGCTCGCCGCGACGATCTGGGGGTACGACGTGGCGGCGAAGAACACCGCCGCCGGCCCGGCCGTGATGGCCGCCTGCCGGGGGTTGGACGTGCTGCTCGGCGCGGCCGGCGGGCGGCCGGTCCGGGCGCTGCCGGCGGCGCTCACCGTCGCCGCGCACACCGTCACCGTCACCGCGCTCTCCCGGCGCGAGGTGGCCGGCGCGGACACCGCGCTGCCGCTGCGTACCCTCGCCGGCACCGCCCTGGTCGCGCTCGCCGCCGCCCGCCGCCCGACGACCCCCACCGCCGTGCTGCCCGTCGCGCTGGCCGGCTGGTACGCCGCCCGGTACGGCGGGGCGCAGGCCCGGGTGGCGGCCGACCCGTCCGCCGGCCGGGTACGGGCGGCGGTCGGCGCCGGGATCACCGGGCTGCCGGCGTTGCAGGGCGCGCTCACCGCCCGGGCCGGTGCCGGCCTGCTCGGCCTGGCCGTGGCGGCCGCCGCGCCGCTGGGCCGCCGGCTGGCCCGCAGAATCTCCCCGACATGACCAGCCGGCAGCCCCACCCGCCGGCCCCGCCGCCGCGGCCGACCCCTGACCCGGTCGGCCGGGAGCACCGGGCCGGGGCGGGGCCGCGGCTCGGCGACGGCACCAACGGCTTCGCCAACCACCGGCTGGACGACGCCCTCGCGGTCATCGCCGAGCTGGGCTACCAGGGCGTCGCGCTCACCCTCGACCACGACCACCTCGACCCGTTCGCGCCCGGGCTGGCCCGCCGGGTCGACGAGGTGGCCCGCCGGCTGGACTCGCTCGGCCTCGCCGTGGTCGTCGAGACCGGGGCCCGCTACCTGCTCGACCCCTGGCACAAGCACGCGCCGACGCTGCTGCACGACGAGCCGGCCCGGCGGATCGACTTCCTGACCCGGGCGGTCCGGATCGGCGCCGATCTCGGCGCGGAGGCGGTCTCCTGCTGGGCCGGCGTACGCCCCGACGCCGTACCGCCGGCCGTCGCCTGGGACCGGCTGGTCGCCGGCTGCGCCACGGTGCTCGACGCCGCGGACCGCGCCGGGATGACCCTCGGCTTCGAGCCGGAGCCCGGGATGCTCGTCGAGGACATCGCCGGCTGGCAGCGGCTGCGGCAGGCTCTCGGCGGCCCGGCGCGCTTCGGCATCACCCTCGACATCGGACACTGCCGCTGCCTGGAGCCGCGCCCGGTGCCCGAGTGCGTCCACCAGGTGGCCGCGCACCTGGTCAACGTACAGATCGACGACATGCGCCGGGGCGTGCACGAACACCTGGAGTTCGGTGCCGGCGAGATCGACTTCCCGCCGGTGCTGCGCGCCCTCGCCGACGCCGGCTACCGGGGGCTGGTGGCGGTGGAGCTGCCCCGGCACTCGCACGCCGCGCCCACCGTCGCCGCCCGGTCCATCGACTTCCTGCGCGCCGCCGCCGAGGTGGCCTAGACACCGACCAGCACCAGGGGAGGAGAGACGGATGACACCGGATCGACTGCGGGCCGCGCTCGAGGGCGTACCCGATCCCGACTGGCTGGCGGCGGCGCTGCGCCGCGTCGCGGCCGAACCCGCGACGATCGCGCGGTTCTTCCCGGCGGCCGGGCGGCACTGCGGTCGGGGCGACCTGGCCGGGGCGCCCGGCTGGACCGCCGACGAGGCGGCCCGCGCGCTGCTGCTCACCGCACTGCCCGCCGACCACGCCAGGCACGCCGAGGCGCTGTACCGGCACGGCGACGCCGCCGAGAAGCGGGCCGTGCTCAAGGCGCTGCCGCTGCTGCCCGTCGGCGCGGCCGGGGTGCCGCTGCTGCACGACGCGATCCGCACCAACGACACCCGGTTGGTGGCCGCCGCCCTCGGCCCGTACGCCCGGCACCTGGACCCGGCGTCCTGGCGGCAGGCGGTGCTCAAGTGCGTCTTCGCCGGCGTGCCGCTGGCCGTCGTGGCCGACCTGGACCGCCGCGCCGACGGCGAGCTGGCCGCGATGCTCGCCGCGCTCGCCGCGGAGCGGCACGCCGCCGGCCGGGAGCTGCCCGCCGACGCCACCGACCTGCTCGACCGGCTCACCATCAGGGAGGCGTGAATGCGCATCTTCGACCCGCACATCCACATGACGTCGCGGACCACCGACGACTACGAGCGGATGGCCGCGGCCGGGGTCCGCGCGGTGGTGGAGCCGGCGTTCTGGCTGGGGCAGCCCCGCACCAGCCCCGCCTCCTTCGCCGACTACTTCGACTCGCTGATCGGGTGGGAGCCGTTCCGGGCCGGGCAGTTCGGCGTCCGGCACCACGCCACCGTCGCGCTCAACCCGAAGGAGGCCAACGACCGGCGCTGCCGGCCGGTGCTCGACCTGCTCCCGCGCTACCTGGAGAAGGACACCGTGGTGGCGGTCGGCGAGATCGGGTACGACTCGATGACCCCGCAGGAGGACGAGGCGTTCGCCGCCCAGCTGGCCCTGGCCGTGGCACACGACCTGCCGGCGCTGGTGCACACCCCGCACCGGGACAAGGCCCGGGGCGTCGAGCGCAGCCTCGCCGTGGTCGCCGAGTCCGGCATCGACCCCGGTCGGGTGGTGCTGGACCACCTCAACGAGGTCACCGTCAAACTGGTCCGGGACAGCGGCTGCTGGCTGGGCTTCTCCATCTACCCGGACACCAAGATGTCCCCACCCCGAATGGTGGAGCTGCTGCGGACGTACGGGCCGGAGCGGGTGCTGGTCAACTCCGCCGCCGACTGGGGCCGCTCGGACCCGCTGCTGACCCGGGCCACCGGCGAGGCGATGCTGCTGGCCGGGTTCACCGACGACGACGTCGACCGGGTGCTCTGGCGTAACCCGGTGGAGTTCTACGGGCAGTCCGGCCGGCTCGACCTGACCGATCTGGACGCCGCGTCGGCCGGGACCTTCGCCGGGAACTCGATCCTGCGCGGCGGCGACTGATGCGGCTGCGGCACGCCGACGGCAGCACCGTCCACCTCGGCTACTGCACCAACGTGCACCCCGCCGAGGACGCCGCCGGCATCCTCGCCCAACTGGACACCCACGCCGAGCCGGTGCGCGAGGCGCTCGGCGCCGACCTGCTCGGGCTCGGCCTGTGGCTGGCCGCGCCGGTCGCCGCCGAGCTGGCCGCCGACCCGGCCGCCCGGCGCCGGCTGCGCGCCGAGCTGACCCGCCGGGGGCTGGAGGTGGTCACCCTCAACGGCTTCCCGTACGCGGCGTTCCAGGCACCCGTGGTCAAGGGCGCGGTCTACCGTCCGGACTGGACCACCGGCGCCCGGCTGCGCTACACCCTCGACCTGGCCCGGGTCCTGGCCGACCTGCTCCCCGACGACGCGGCCCGGGGCTCGGTCTCCACCCTGCCGCTGGCCTGGCGGCAGCCCTGGGACGCCACCCGCGCCGACGCCGCCCGCCGCCGGCTGGACGACCTCGCGGCCGGGCTCGCCGCGATCGAACGGGACACCGGCCGCCCGGTACGGGTCGGCTTCGAGCCGGAGCCGGGCTGCGTGGTCGAGCGCACCGGGCAGGCGGTGACGGCGCTGGCCGGCGTGGACACCGACCGGCTCGGCGTCTGCCTGGACCTGGCGCACCTCGCCTGCGCCTGGGAGGAACCGGCCGAGGCGCTGGCCCGGCTGCGCGCCGCCGGGCTCCCGGTGGTGAAGGTGCAGGTCTCCGCCGCCCTGGAGGCCGCCCACCCGCCGGCCGCCGCCGACGCGCTGGCGCGCTGGGTGGAGCCCCGCTTCCTGCACCAGACCCGGGCCGCCGGCACCGCCCACGCCGCCGACCCGGCCGACCCGGCGTACGCCGCCGACGACCTGGACGGCGCGCTGGCCGACCGGCCGCCGGGGCCGTGGCGGGTGCACTACCACGTGCCGCTGCACGCCCCGCCCGAACCACCGCTGACCTCGACCGTGCCGGTGCTGCGTACCGCGCTGGCCGAGCTGTTCGCCGGTCCCGCCGCCGGCTGCGACCACCTCGACGTCGAGACGTACACGTGGGGGGTGCTGCCGGCGGCGCGCCGGCCGCGCACCGACGGGGAGCTGGCCGCCGGCATCGCCGCCGAGCTGGCCTTCGCCCGCGACGAGCTGGTCGCGCTCGGCCTGACACCGGCGGTGGAGTCCCGTCCCGACGATCGGAGGGGTACGACGATGAGTGAACGAGTGGCTGACCGACATTCCGAGGTGCCGGCATGAGCCGTCGACTGGTGGTGCTGGACGTGGTCGGGTTGACCCCGCGGCTGCTGGCGCACATGCCCCGGCTGCGCGCGGTCGCCGACGAGGGGTTCGCCGCCGGCCTGGGCGCGGTGCTGCCCGCGGTGACCTGCTCGGCGCAGGCGACCCTGCTCACCGGGGAGCTCCCAGCCGGGCACGGGATCGTGGGCAACGGCTGGTACTTCCGCGACCTCGGCGAGGTGCTGCTGTGGCGGCAGCACCACGCGCTGGTCGGCGGGGAGAAGCTCTGGCAGGCCGCCCGCCGGGCCGAACCGGGTTACACGGTGGCCAACGTCTGCTGGTGGTACGCGATGGGCGCGGACGTGAACTGGACGGTCACCCCCCGCCCGGTCTATCACGCCGACGGGCGTAAGGAGCCGGACTGCTGGACGGACCCGCCGGAGCTGCACGACACGCTCACCGATGCGCTGGGCACCTTCCCGCTCTTCACCTACTGGGGGCCCGGCGCCGGGCTGCCCTCCTCGGCGTGGATCTGCCGGGCCGCCGAGCGGATCCTCGCCGACCACGCCCCCGATCTCACCCTGGTCTACGTCCCGCACCTCGACTACGACCTGCAACGCTTCGGCCCGTCCTCGCCCCGGGCCGCCGCCGCGGCGGCGGAGCTGGACGCGGCGCTGGGCCCGCTGCTGGACGCCGCCCGCGTGCGGGACGCCACCGTGGTGGCGCTGTCGGAGTACGGCATCACCGACGTCTCCCGCCCGGTCGACGTCAACCGGCTGCTGCGTGCCGAGGGGTTGCTGCGGGTCTACACCCAGGCCGGGATGGAATACCTGGACCCGTGGACGTCGCGGGCCTTCGCCGTGGCCGACCACCAGGTGGCCCACGTCTACGTCCGGGACCCGGCCGACGTGCCGGCGGTGGCGAAGCTCTGCGCCGGCCTGCCCGGGGTGGCCGAGGTGCTCGACGCCGACGGCAAGGCGGCGGCCGGGCTGGACCATCCGCGCGCCGGCGAGCTGGTGCTGGTGGCCGAGCCGGACGCCTGGTTCACGTACTACTACTGGCTCGACGACGCCCGCGCCCCGGACTTCGCCCGGCTCGTCGAGATCCACCGCAAACCCGGGTACGACCCGGCGGAGCTCTTCTTCGACCCGGCCGCGCCCGGGGCGGCGAAGCGCCGGGCGGCGGTCGCGCTGGCCCGCAAGAAGCTGGGCATGCGGTACCTGATGAGCGTGGTCGGCCTCGACGCCGGGGCGCGGGCGGTCCGGGGTTCGCACGGTCGGCTGCCCGCCGACCCGGCGGACGCCCCGGTGCTGCTCTGCTCCGACCCGGCCGCCGCCCGGGACCGGCTCGCGGCCACCGAGGTGAAGGCGCTGCTGCTGGAGCTGGCCGGGCTGGCCCCGCCGCCCGCCCCGGCCGGTGCGGCGCCGGTGCCGTCCCGGGCCGCTGTGGCGCCGGTGCCCTCCCGGGCCGCCGTGGCGTCGTCGGGTGTTTCCGGGCGACCGCCCGGTCCGGCCGGACCGCCGCCGGGACCGGGGGAGCGGCGGTGACCGTCACCGCGCCCCCGACCGACACCAGCGGGCTGCGGGCGCGCTTCGACGCCGAACTGGTGGCCTTCCTGGACCGGCAGGGGCCGGACTGGCCGGACGGCGCGCCGCGCGGCATCTTCGCCGCCCTGCACCGCTTCGTGCTGGCCGGCGGCAAGCGGTTGCGCCCGCTGTTCTGCTACTGGGGCTGGCGCGGCGCCGGCGGCGGGGACGACCGGCCGATCGTGGTCGCCGCGGCGGCGCTGGAGCTGTTCCACGCGTTCGCCCTGATCCACGACGACATCCTCGACGGCAGCGACCGCCGCCGGGGCGCGCCGTCGGTGCACCGGCTCTTCGCCGACCTGCACACCCGGTCCGCCTGGCGCGGCGACCCGGAGGCGTACGGGCGCAACACCGCGCTGCTCTGCGGGGACCTCTGCGCCGCCTGGTCGGACCAGATGTTCCACGAGTGCGGGTTGAGCACCGCGCAGGTCTGCCGGGGGTACGCGGTCTTCGCCCGGATGCGGACCGAGGTGATCGCGGGGGAGTACCTGGACCTGGTCTCCGGTGTCGGGGACGGCTCGGTGGCCAGCGCGCTCACCGTGATCCGGATGAAGGCCGCCCGGTACACGGTCACCCGCCCGTTGCAGATCGGCGCGGCGCTGGCCGGCGCCGAGCCGGAGCTGGTGGCCGCGCTCACCGACTTCGGCGACCCGCTCGGCGACGCGTTCCAGCTCCGTGACGACGTGCTCGGCGTCTTCGGTGACCCGGCGGTGACCGGCAAGTCCGTCCTGGACGACCTGCGCGAGGGCAAGCCGACGGTGATGATGGCGCTGGCCCGCGACGCCGCCGACCGGGCGCAGACCGCCCGGCTGCGCGACCTGTTCGGCAATCCCGATCTGGACGCCGACGGCGCGGCCGAGCTGCGCGCGATCATCGAGGCGACCGGGGCCCGCGAGCAGATCGAGCGGCTGATCCTGCTGCGCGCGGACGCCGCCAGGGCGGCGCTGGACCGGCTGCCGCTGGCGGAGCCGGCGCTGGCGGCGTTGGCCGCGCTGGCCGGCCAGGCGGTGCACCGCCGAAGCTGACGTCGGCGTGCCACCGCCCGCCGGGGCCTTTCCTCGCCATGTCCGCGATCTTTCAGCCGATTGAACGAAAGTTCGCTTCCATGGGGCAGAAGGTATGGACAGACAAATTCACAAGCCTTAATGTTCGTGGCATCACGAACATGTTTCGTCGAGGTGAACCGGCGGCGCGGTAACCCATCGACTGGTGGCCTCCGGGCGCGCGGTCCCCCGCCCCGACCGGTGGTCACGGCCGGTCCGGCGCCGCCCGGACGGCCCTGCCGCATCCCCGTACCCGGCACCGGCGCGACGGCGCGCGCCCCACCCTGGCAGTCACTCGTCAGGAAGGGACAGCACAGAATGTCCATGAAGGACGCACCCACCCACCGCTCCCCACGATGGTCCTCCGCCGCGTCCGCCCTGCTCCTGGTGGCGGCCGTCGGCACCGTCGGCGTCACGGCCGGCCCGACCGCCCTCGGCGGCCCCGCCCCGGCGGCCGCCCACGTCATCACCGCCACCGACTTCCAGCAGGTCGAGCTGGCCCGCGGCGTCGCCGAGACGGGCGAGCCGATGTCCCTGGCCGTGCTGCCGGACCGCTCGGTCCTGCACACCGCCCGCAACGGCACCCTGCGGCGCACCGACGCCAACGGCACCACCTCGGTGATCGGCACCCTGTCGGTCTACACCCACGACGAGGAGGGGCTGCAGGGCGTCGGCGTCGACCCGAACTTCGCCACCAACCGGCACATCTACCTCTACTACGCCCCGCCGCTGTCCACCCCCGCCGGCGACGCGCCGGCCACCGGCAGCGACTTCTCCGCCTGGCAGGGCGTCAACCGGCTGTCCCGGTTCACCCTCAACGCCGACTTCACCGTCAACCAGGCCAGCAAGGTCGACGTGCTGGACGTACCCGCCGACCGGGGGCTGTGCTGCCACGTCGGCGGGGACATCGACTTCGACGCCGCCGGCAACCTCTACCTGTCCACCGGGGACGACACCAACCCGTTCGACTCCGCCGGCTACGCCCCGCTGGACGAACGGACCAACCGCAACCCCGGATACGACGCGCAGCGCAGCGCCGGCAACACCAACGACCTGCGCGGCAAGATCCTCCGGATCAAGGTGAACGCCAACGGGTCGTACTCGGTCCCGTCCGGCAACCTCTTCCCGGTCGGCACCGCGAAAACCCGGCCCGAGATCTACGCGATGGGCTTCCGCAACCCGTTCCGGATGAGCGTCGACAAGGCCACCGGCATCGTCTACGTCGGCGACTACGGCCCCGACGCCGGCACCACCTCGGCCACCCGGGGCCCCTCCGGCCAGGTCGAGTTCAACCGGGTCACCGCGCCGGGCAACTACGGCTGGCCGTACTGCACCGGCACCAACACCAGCACCGAGACCTACAACGAGTGGGACTTCGCCACCGGCACCGGGGGCGCCAAGTACAACTGCACCGGCGGCCCGACCAACAACTCGTTCCGCAACACCGGCCAGAGCACGCTGCCCGCGGCCAAGCCGGCCTGGATCCGGTACGCCGGCGACGCCGGCAGCCCGCCCGAGTTCGGCGGCGGCTCCGAGTCCCCGATGGCCGGCCCGGTCTACCGCTACAACGCGTCGTCGACGTCGACCACCAAGTTCCCGCAGTCCTTCGACGGGCAGTTCTTCGCCACCGAGTTCGGCCGTGGCTGGATCAAGCCGATCCACGTCAACACCGACGGCTCCCGCGGCACCATCGACAGCTTCCCGTGGACCGGCAAGCAGGTGATGGACTCCGCCTTCGGCCCGGACGGCGCGTACTACGTGCTCGACTACGGCACCGGCTACTTCAACGGCGACGCCAACTCGGCGCTCTACCGCTTCGACCACATCGGCGGCGGCAACCGGGCGCCGACGGCGAAGGCGACCGCGGACAAGACCTCCGGCGCCGCCCCGTTGACCGTCAACTTCTCCTCGGCCGGGTCGTCGGACCCGGAGGGCGGGGCGCTGACGTACGCGTGGAATTTCGGCGACGGCACCACCTCCACCGCCGCCAACCCGTCGAAGACCTACACCACCAACGGGACGTACACCGCCACGCTCACGGTGAAGGACCCGCAGAACGCCACCGGCAGCGCCAGCGTGCTGATCAGCGTCGGCAACACCGCCCCGACCGTGACGATCAACAGCCCCGGCAACGGCAAGCTCTTCTCCTACGGCGACACGGTGCCCTTCAGCATCACCGTCACCGACCCCGAGGACGGCACGATCGACTGCACCAGGGTCAAGATGACCTACGTGCTCGGCCACGACCAGCACGGCCACCAGATCACCTCGAAGACCGGCTGCTCCGGCTCGATCGCCATCCCGGTCGACGGTGAGCACGACGACGCGGCGAACATCTTCGCCATCTTCGACGCCGAGTACACCGACGCGGGCGGGCTGACGACGCACACCCAGCACACCCTCCAGCCCCGGCACCGGCAGGCCGAGCACTTCAAGACCTCGTCCGGCATCAACACCTTCGACAAGGCGACCGCCGAGGGCGGCAAGACCGTCGGCGACATCAACAACGGGGACTGGATCGCCTTCCAGCCGTACCAGCTGGGCAACGTCACGTCGTTCAGCGCCCGGGTCTCCTCGGCCGGCGCGGGCGGAACCCTCCAGGTCCGGGCCGGGTCGGCCACCGGCACGGTGCTCGGCTCGGCCACGGTGCCGGTCACCGGCGCCTGGGACTCCTTCACCACGGTCACCGGCGCGATCTCCGGGGCGCCGGCGGGCACCACGACGCTCTACCTGACCTTCGCCGGGTCGGGCACCGGGGCGCTCTACGACGTCGACTCGTTCACCTTCACCACGGGCGCGACGGTGCGCACCGGGCCGGTGGTCGGGCTCGCCGGCAAGTGCCTGGACGTCCGCAACGCCGCCACCGCCGACGGCACCCAGATCCAGCTCTACACCTGCAACGGCACCACGGCGCAGACCTGGACGGTGACGCCCAACTCGACGATCAAGGCGCTCGGCAAGTGCCTGGACGTCTCCGGCGGTGGCTCGGCCGACGGCACCAAGATCCAGCTCTGGACCTGCAACGGCACTGGCGCGCAGAACTGGTCCGCCCAGGCCGACGGCACGGTGCGCAACCCGCAGTCCGGCAAGTGCCTCGACGTTTCGGGCAACAACTCCGCCGACAGCACCCCGGTGCACCTGTGGACCTGCACCGGCGCCGCCAACCAGAAGTGGACCCTGCCGTAACCGAGTGCACGCGCGGGGACCCCGCCCGGCCCGCCGGCCCGCCCGGGGTCCCCGCCCACCGATAGGAGAGCGACATGCGCAGACTCCTGCGTCCCGTCCTCGGCGCGGCCACCGCCGTCCTCGCCGTCATCGCCTGCACCGCCCCCGCCACCCCGGCGTCCGCCGCCGACGCCCCGTACGACGTGCTGGTCTTCTCCAAGACCGCCGGGTTCCGGCACGACTCGATCGCCGTCGGCACCCAGGCCATCCGCGACCTGGGCGCGGCCAGCAACTTCACCGTCACCGCCACCGAGGACGCCACCGCGTTCACCACCGGCAACCTGGCCCAGTACGAGGCGGTGGTCTTCCTCAACACCACCGGCGACGTGCTCAACGCCAGCCAGCAGACCGCCTTCGAGTCGTACATCGGCTCCGGCGGCGGGTACGTCGGCGTGCACGCCGCCGCCGACACCGAGTACGGCTGGTCGTTCTACGGCAACCTGGTCGGGGCGTACTTCGCCTCGCACCCGGCCATCCAGCAGGCCAACGTCAAGGTGGAGAACCGGGCGCACCCGGCCAGCGCGCACCTGCCGCAGACCTGGACCCGCACCGACGAGTGGTACAACTACCAGACCAACGCCCGCTCCACCGCCCGGGTGCTGGCCACCCTGGACGAGTCGTCGTACTCCGGTGGCGGGATGGGCGCGGACCACCCGCACTCCTGGTGCAAGACCTACAGCGGCGGCCGGGCCTTCTACACCGGCGGTGGCCACACCCAGGCGTCGTACGCCGAACCGGCGTTCCGGGCCCACCTGCTCGGCGGCATCCGCTACGCGGCCGGCCGCGCCAGGGCCGACTGCCGGCCGGAGACCGGCTACACCACCCTCTACAACGGTTCCACCACCGGCTGGTCGCAGGCCGGGCCGGGCAGCTTCACCAATGCCGACGCCACGCTCACCTCGGTCGGCGGGATGGGGCTCCACTGGTACAGCGCGAAGCAGTTCACCAACTACTCGCTCAAGCTGGACTGGCGGCTCGCCGGCGACGACAACTCCGGGGTCTTCATCGGCTTCCCGCCGTCGACCGACCCCTGGTCCGCGGTGAACAACGGCTACGAGATCCAGATCGACGCCACCGACGCGGCCGATCGCACCACCGGCGCGGTCTACACCTTCAAGTCCGCGGACATCGCCGGCCGGGACGCGGCGCTGAACCCGCCGGGCGAGTGGAACACCTACGAGCTGCTGGTCGAGGGCGAGCGGCTCCAGGTCTTCCTCAACGGAGTGAAGATCAACGACTTCACCAACACCAACCCGGTCCGCTCGCTCGCCGGGCACATCGGCCTGCAGAACCACGGCACCGGCGACGACGCCTCGTTCCGCAACATCCGGATCAAGGAACTCGGCTCCACCCCGCCGGGCGGCAACACCACCGTCCAGGCCGAGGCGTTCAGCTCGGCCGGCGGGGTCACCCCGTTCACCAAGGCCGGCGCGAACGGCGGGCAGACCCTCGGCTACATCGACCCGGGCGACTGGTCGGCGTACAACGGGGTGGACCTGACCGGGGTGACGTCGTTCCGGGCGCGGGTCGTCTCCGGCGGGCCCGGCGGCACCATCGGAGTGCGTACCGGCTCCACCACCGGCACCGTCCTCGGCTCGGTCGCGGTGCCCAACACCGGGAGCTGGACGACGTACGCCGACGTCACCACCGCCCTGACCGGGGTGCCGTCCGGCACCCAGAACCTGTACCTGACCTACACCGGCACCGGCACCGGGCTCTTCGACGTCGACGACTTCACCCTGGTCCGGGGCGGTGGCGGCGGCACCGGCGGCACCGGACCGATCAAGGGCCTGGCCGGCAAGTGCCTGGACGTCCGCAGCAGCGGCACGGCCGATGGCACGCAGATCCAGCTCTACACCTGCAACGGCACCGGGGCGCAGACCTGGACGGTGACGCCGAACTCGACGATCAAGGCGCTGGGCAAGTGCCTGGACGTCTCCGGCGGCGGTTCCGCCGACGGGACCAAGATCCAGCTCTGGACCTGCAACGGCAGCGGCGCCCAGAACTGGTCGGCCCAGGCCGACGGGTCGCTGCGTAACCCGCAGTCCGGCAAGTGCCTGGACGTGGCCGGCAACAACTCCGCCGACAGCACCCCGGTCCAGCTCTGGACCTGCAACGGCGCGACCAACCAGAAGTGGACCCTGCCCTGACCCACCGACCTGGTCGTCCACCACGTCGATCCGGTGCACGCGACGCCGCCGGGGTGCCCACGCACCCCGGCGGTGCCGCGTCCGGGGCCGGGCGGGTGGGCGTACCTTGACCGCATGGGACGGCTCGCGGAGTGGCGCCGGATCGCGCGGGCGCACCCGGCGGTCGTCGACGCGCTGCTGGCCGCCGCGCTCTTCGTGGCCGGCCTCCTGCCGGTGAACCCGCCCGGGGCGCCGCTCAGCCTCGCCGCCGTGCTGCTCGCCGCCATCGGCTCCGGGGCGCTGGCGGTGCGCCGCCGCCACCCGCTGCCGGTGCTCGCCCTGACCACCGTCAGCGTGGTGCTCGCCCAGCTCGCCGGGGTCGCCCGGGGGGCCATGGTGCTCACCGTGGCGATCGCC
>NZ_JAGPYL010000054.1:0-44244 GCF_018070095.1 Micromonospora sp. U56 | reverse complement strand
GGCGAGCACCGGCCGGCCGGCCGGCCGGTGCTCGTCGAGGCGGCCGGGCTCGCCGCCGGCCGGGACGCCCTGCTCTACGTGCAGGTCGCGCCGCCCGCCGGCGGCGGGACCGACTTCGTGGACGCGCTGCTGGCCGGGGTGCGGGTGCGCGCCACCGGCGACTAGACCACCACCACGGCGACCGGGTGCGCCTCGCCGCCCTGCGGGATGGTCACCCGGACCGTGCCGGCGCGCAGGAACCGGATGTCCACCACCCCGGCCTCGTAGCTGCGGGAGACCAGGTCCTCCCGGTCCACGGTCCCCTCGCCCGGGCCGATGCCCTGGATGCGCAGCACCGCACCGGCGGCCAGACACAGCGACTTCAGCAGGGCCACCTCGGTCTCGGCGAGGACCAGGTCGTAGCGGACCGGGCCGAGACAGGCGCTCGACCGCGGGCTCGGCGACGGTGAGCGCGTACCCCTGCGGCGGGTCGGCGCGGGTCCGACCGGTGCGGGCGGTCGCGGCGTGGCGGCGAGGGTGGCCGGGCCGGGGAGTGCGGACGGGGCCGGCGCGGCGGGGGTCGACGGGGTGACCGCCGGGGTCGGCGGCCGCACCGGCAGCGGCGCGACCGGGGTCTGCCCGCAGGCCGCCACCGACGCGAGCACGGCCAGCGTGGCCACCGGACCCGACGAGCGGCGGGCGGCCGCGAGCAGCGCGACGGTCCGGCGGTGCCGGGTCTCAGTCACCGGACATCCGCTGCCGGACCTGCCTCCGGGCCAGGTGGACGCGGGACTTCGCGGTGCCCTCCGGCACGTCGAGCAGGGCGGCGATCTCGCGGTAGTTCAGCCCGAGCACGTCGCGCAGCGTCACCGCTTCGGCGAGTTCGGGGCGCACCGCGTCCAGCGCGTCGAGCAGGTCCAGCCGGGTGCCGGCAACCACGCTGGTTCGCCTCGGGTCGGGCGGATCGGGCAGCGGCACGCCGCCGGACTCGACCAGCCAGCGCCGGCGCAGCGCCCGGTACGTCGACCGGGCCCGGTTGGCGGTGAGCCGGTAGAGCCAGGTGTGGAACGACGACCGGCCCTCGAAGCGGCCGACGCCCCGGGCGAGTGCGAGCAGGGCGTCCTGGCACGCCTCCTCGGCGTCCTCCCGGTGGGGCAGCAGGCGGGCGCAGAGCCGCAGCACCTCGGGACGCACGGCCGCCAGCAGCGCCTCGACCGCGCCCGGTTCGCCGCGCGCGGCCGCCCTGGCCAGGTCGTCGATGTCGTCCGCGAGAAGCATCACACCGTCCCCCGGTCCGCCGGTGCGCCGTGCCGTCCAGGCTACGGCGGCGCCGGCCTTCCCGGGATCCCGAGTCGGGCAGCCGACCCGGCCGCGACCCCCTCGGGCGGGCTCTCCGGGAGATCCACACCACCCGGCGGCGGTCTGTCCGCGCGGTGCGCTGGAGACGTCCGTGGGCCCGGGGATAGGGTGGGCCGACCGACTTCCGACCACCCATGAGACCGACCCGGGGGGGCGCCACGCATGGGCGATTCGTTCGCGCATCTGCACGTACACACCGAGTACTCGATGCTCGACGGGGCGGCCCGGCTCAAGGACCTCTTCGCCGAGGCGAACCGGCTCGGGATGCCGGCGGTGGCGATCACCGACCACGGCAACATGCACGGCGCGAACGACTTCTACAAGCAGGCGATGGACGCCGGCATCACCCCGATCCTCGGCGTCGAGGCGTACGTCGCGCCGGAGTCGCGCTTCCACAAGGCGCGGGTCAAGTGGGGCCGGCCGGAGCAGAAGAGCGACGACGTCTCGGGTAACGGCGCCATCACCCACAAGACCATGTGGGCGAAGAACGCCACCGGCCTGAAGAACCTCTTCACCCTCAACTCGCGCGCCTCGATGGAGGGCCACTACGTCAAGTGGCCCCGGATGGACATGGAGCTGATCGCCGAGCACGCCGAGGGCATCATGGCCACCACCGGCTGCCCTTCCGGCGCCGTGCAGACCCGGCTGCGGCTGGGCCAGTTCGACGAGGCGCTCAAGGTCGCCGCCAGCTACCAGGACATCTTCGGCAGGGAGAACTACTTCCTGGAGATCATGGACCACGGCCTCTCGATCGAGCGCCGGGTCCGCGACGGGCTCACCGAGATCGCCCGCAAGCTGGACATCCCGCCGGTGGTCACCAACGACTCGCACTACACCCACGAGGCCCAGGCCACCGCGCACGACGTGCTGCTCTGCGTGCAGACCGGCAGCAACATCGACGACCCGAACCGGTTCCGGTTCGAGGGCGGCGGCTACTTCATCAAGTCCGCCGAGCAAATGCGCGCGGTCGACTCCTCGGAACTGTGGCAGCAGGGCTGCCGCAACACCCTGCTGGTCGCCGAGAAGGTCGACCCGGCCGGCATGTTCGAGTTCCACAACCTGATGCCGCGCTTCCCGGTGCCCGAGGGGGAGACCGAGGAGTCCTGGTTCCGCAAGGAGACCTTCGCCGGCCTGGCCCGCCGCTACCCCAACGGGATCCCGGAGGGGCACGTCGCGCAGGCCGAGTACGAGCTGGGCGTCATCAACCAGATGGGCTTCCCCTCGTACTTCCTCGTGGTCGCCGACTTCATCCAGTGGGCCAAGAGCCAGGGCATCGCGGTGGGCCCGGGCCGTGGCTCGGCCGCCGGCTCGCTGGTCGCGTACGCCCTGGGCATCACCGACCTGGACCCGATCCCGCACGGCCTGATCTTCGAGCGGTTCCTCAATCCCGAGCGCGTCTCGATGCCCGATGTCGACATCGACTTCGACGAGCGCCGGCGCGGTGAGGTGATCAAGTACGTCACCGACAAGTGGGGCGAGGACAAGGTCGCCCAGATCGCGACCTTCGGCACGATCAAGGCGAAGGCCGCGATCAAGGACTCGGCCCGGGTGCTCGGCTTCCCGTACGCGGTCGGCGACCGGATCACCAAGGCGATGCCCCCGGCGGTGATGGGCAAGGACATCCCGCTCTCCGGCATCTTCGACCCGAAGCACCCGCGCTACGCCGAGGCCGGCGAGATCCGTGGCCTCTACGAGTCCGACCCGGACGTCCGGAAGGTCATCGACACCGCGAAGGGCATCGAGGGGCTGATCCGGCAGACCGGCGTGCACGCCGCCGGCGTCATCATGTCCGCCGAGCCGATCATCGACCACATCCCGCTGATGCGCCGGGACGCCGACGGGGCGATCATCACCCAGTTCGACTACCCGACCTGCGAGTCGCTCGGGCTGTTGAAGATGGACTTCCTCGGCCTGCGCAACCTGACGATCATCGACGACGCGGTCAAGAACATCCAGCTCAACCACGGCCGGGAACTCGACCTGCTGGCCCTGCCGCTGGACGACAAGGCCGCCTACGAGCTGCTGGCCCGGGGTGACACCCTCGGCGTGTTCCAGCTCGACGGCGGGCCGATGCGCTCCCTGCTGCGGCTGATGAAGCCGGACAACTTCGAGGACATCTCCGCCGTGCTGGCGCTGTACCGGCCCGGCCCGATGGGCGTCGACTCGCACACCAACTACGCGCTGCGCAAGAACGGCCTCCAGGAGATCACCCCGATCCACCCGCAGCTGGAGGAGCCGCTGCGGGAGATCCTGGCGCCCACCCACGGCCTGATCGTCTACCAGGAGCAGGTGCAGCGCGCCGCACAGATCCTCGCCGGCTACACCCTGGGCCAGGCCGACCTGCTGCGCCGGGCGATGGGCAAGAAGAAGAAGGAGATCCTCGACAAGGAGTTCATCCCGTTCCGGGACGGCTGCCGCGAGCGCGGCTACTCCGACGAGGCGATCCAGGCGGTGTGGGACGTGCTGGTCCCGTTCGCCGGCTACGCCTTCAACAAGGCGCACTCCGCCGCGTACGGGCTGGTGTCGTACTGGACGGCGTACCTCAAGGCGCACTACCCGGCCGAGTACATGGCGGCGCTGCTCACCTCGGTCGGTGACGACAAGGACAAGATGGCGCTCTACCTGTCGGAGTGCCGCCGGATGCGGATCCAGGTCCTGCCGCCGGACGTGAACACCTCGGCCGGGCCGTTCACCCCGGTCGGCCAGGACATCCGCTTCGGTCTCGCCGCCGTCCGCAACGTCGGCGCGAACGTGGTGGCCGCGATCATGCGGTGCCGGGAGGAGAAGGGCGAGTACGCCGACTTCTACGACTTCCTCGCCAAGGTCGACGCGGTGGCCTGCAACAAGAAGACCATCGAATCCCTGATCAAGGCCGGCGCCTTCGACTCGCTCGGGCACACCCGCAAGGGCCTGCTCGCCGTGCACGCCGACGCCATCGACGCGTACGCCGACGTCAAGCGCAAGGAGGCGGTCGGCCAGTACGACCTCTTCGGCGCCGGCTTCGGCGACGCCGACACCGGCGGCAGCACCACGGTCATGCCGACCATCGCGGGCAACGAGTGGGACAAGCGGGACAAGCTCGCCTTCGAGCGGGAGATGCTCGGCCTCTACGTCTCCGACCACCCGCTCTTCGGCCTGGAGCACGTCCTCAATGCGGCGGCGGACTGCACCATCGCTTCCCTCTCCGAGGAGGGCACCGTCCCGGACGGCGCGGTGGTCACCCTGGCCGGCATCCTCTCCGGCGTGCAGCGCCGGGTCACCAAGCAGGGCCGGGCCTGGGCCTCGGCCACTTTGGAGGACCTGGCCGGCGGCGTGGAGACGCTGTTCTTCCCGAACACCTACGAGGTGATCGGGCAGTACATCGCCGAGGACGCCATCGTGGTGGTCAAGGGTCGGGTGGACCGCCGCGACGACACGCCGCGGATCATGGCGATGGACATGTCCATGCCGGACGTCAGCAGCAACCCGGCCAACAAGCCGGTCACCCTCACCATCCCGGTGCACCGCTGCACGCCGCCGCTGGTGGAACGGCTCAAGGAGACCCTGGTGCTGCACCCCGGCGACACCGAGGTGCACGTCAAGCTGCTCAACGGCGGCAAGACCACCACGCTGCGGCTGGGCCCGTTCCGGGTGGCGGCGACCACCGCGCTGATGGGCGACCTGAAGAGCGTGCTCGGCCCGGCCAACGTGAGCTGACCCGGCCGGGGGACGTCGCGCCAGGGTGGCGGGCAGCCGCTCGCCGATCTACCTGACCATGGCGCCACCTCCACCGGTAGCGATGCTGCCGGTGGAGGTGGCGTCGTGGCTTCGCGCCGGTGCGAGATGTCAGGACCGAGCGGACCGTCAGTCCCAGCTGTCGATCTTGACGTCGTGGGGGTGCGGAGCGCCCTTTCCGGTCTCGATCAGCGACTTCAGGCTCAGCAGGTAGACCGCCCACTTGGTGCTGCAGTGGTGCATGAAATCCACCGGCTCCTTCCAGCCCCGGTGGCTGAAGAGCACGACGGCGTAGTCGTCGACCTGAGCGAGGCGCCAGTCCACCTGCGTGCCGATCCACTCGTCAGGTCCGTCGACCACCTCCCACAGCACGCGCCTGCCGGGGTCGAGCTCGAGGACCTTCATGTCGAATCCGCCGGCTGCGAACCGGAACTGGAGCACGCCGCCGGGGCCGTCGCCGACGCCCCCGGTGTTGGTCGTCCACCAGCCGGCGAGTCCCTCGACGGTGGTCAGGGCCGTGTAGACCTCGGCCGTGGACGACGTGATTCCGACTTTGTGCAGGATGTCCACCATGTTCGATCCTTCTCTCTGGTGTCGGTTCTCGGATGACCCTCATGACGTCACTGCTGGGTGCCGCGCTGGTCCTTCGTGCGCTGGACAGCCTCGGCGATCCGCTTGATGCGCCGGAGCCGGCCGTCCCACGCCGCTCCGACCGAGGACAGTTGCGCGACCGCCCGGGCGAGCTGCGCCTCGTCCACCCGGTACCTTCGCTCGCGCCCGGCGGGGGTGGAGCGCACCAGGCCCACCCGGTCGAGCACGCCGAGGTGTTTCGCGATGGCCTGCCGTGTCACGGGCAGCCGCTCGCTGAGGCTGGTGGCCGTGCCGTCGCCATCGGCCAGGAGCAGGTCGAGCATCCGCCGACGGGTCGGATCCCCCACCGCGGACCACAGGTCGTCGTCGACGGCGGCGGTCACCGGGTCGACACCAGCCGGGCCAGGTACTCCCCGAGCCGGGGGACGAAGGTGTCCCAGCCGGCGACGTGGTCGCGGTACTGCTCCTCCAGCTTCGCGGCCTCCCAGCCCATCTCCCGGAACCCGGTCTCGGTGAGCCGGATCCTGGTGCCCGTGCCCGACGGGGTGAGTTCGAAGGTGACCAGCAGCGAGTTGGCCCGGTCGTCGACCTGGCCCTCGGGGTGACACCAGCGGAACGAGAACAGTCGAGGGGGCTCGGCGTTCACCACGACCATCGGGACGACCTGTGCCCGGTCGCCCCAGACGAGCTCACCGACCGCGCCGGGAGTCGCCTCGAAGTCGGCGTCGTCGGTCCACCACTGCGACATGTGCTCGGGGCTGCTGACGACCTCGAAGACCACCTCCGGCGAGGCGTCGACGTGGATCTCCCGTTCGATGCTGCCGTACTCCATGCTCCGCCACTCCTTGATATGCAACCCTTGGTTGCACGTCACGCTAGCCGACCGCCCGTCATCGCGCAACCATCGGTTGCTTCTCAGGGGATGAGCAACCGCCCCGGCGGCAGGCCCGGGCGACCGGGTCGACCCAAGGACCGAGGCGAGCCGCGGCACGTCGGTTGACCAATGACGGCGGGGGCTCCGGTGGCTACGGTCGTGGGTGTCGAGGTTTCCCGACCACTCGAGGAGTGATCGTATGCCCCCCTCTCCGTCCCGGCTCTTCGCGGAGATCGCGACCGCCGAGCGGCCGGCTCAGACCACAGTGGTCATGCGTCGTGCCGTGGTGCTGGGCGGCAGCATCGGCGGACTGATGGCGGCTCGGGTGTTGAGTGACCACGCCGAGGAGGTGCTGATCATCGAGCGCGATCCGTCCGACGTGAAGGACGGGCCCCGGCCGGGCGTGCCGCAGGGCAGCCAGGTGCACGCGCTGCTGCCCGCCGGTCAGATCCAGTTGGAACGGTGGTTTCCCGGCATCGTCGACGAGGCGCACGCGCTCGGTGCCCCGCCGCCACCCAGCGACGAGGGCGCGGCGAAGATCTTCGTGAACGGTGTGCTGGGGCTGCCGCCGGCACCGTCCGGCACCGGTCCGACGCTGATCACCACGCGACCGTTCCTCGAGGCGCTGGTCCGGCGGCGGACCCTCGCCGTGGACAACATCCGGATGGTGTACGGCCGTGCGGACGGCCTGGTCCTCGCCGACCGGCGCGTCACCGGCGCCCGGTACGTGCCCGAGGGCGGTGGTGAGCCGGTGGTCGAACCGGCGGACCTGGTGGTCGACGCGATGGGACGGTCCAGCCGGCTGAGCGACTGGCTGGCCGACAACGGGTGGCCCCGCCCGCCGATGCGGCGGATGCCGATCAAACTGAACTACGCGACCGCGCTCTTCAAGCAGGACGAGAAGGTCAGCGACGCCTGGGTGGTGGTCTACCACACCATGGCCGGCAAGGGTCGTACCGCTCGGATCGGTGGGATCAACTCGGTCGAGGGGGACCGCTGGATCATGTTGGTGGCCGGCTACGACGAGGACCGGCCCAGCCGCGACGTCGCCGACTTCACCGCCCGCTGCCGGGAGCACTATCCGCAGATGTTCGGTGACATCGCGGAGTACGGTGAGATGCTCGGCGGCGTGGTCACGTACCACCAGGCTGACAGCCGACGCCGGGACTTCCACAAGCTCGACCGGATGCCCGCCGGACTGGTTGCCGCCGGGGACGCGATCGCCTCCTTCAACCCGGTGTACGGCCAGGGCATGACCTCCGCGATGCTGCACGCCTCCTGCCTGTCGGCGTACCTCCGGTCCAGCCCGAACCTGCACGAGGAGCCGGCGCGGGCCTACTTCGAGCGGGTCCGGGTGATCGTCGATGCCGCCTGGCAGACCTCCACCACCGCCGACATCGAGCTTCCGCATGTCGACGGGCCGTATCCGCCGGGGTACCGGGTCACCAAGTGGTTCGGTGACCTGCTCTTCCGGACCTCGCTGACCGATCCGGTGCTCAGCGCCCGGCTGGGCCGGGTCACCACCATGCTCGACCATCCGGCGACGCTGAGCCAGCCCGGCACCCTGCTCCGGGCGCTCCGGCTCGGCCTGTTCCGGCGCCCTGCCGCCACCGGGTCGGCCAGCAACCTCCGGCAGTCCTAGCAGTCGCCAGACCGGTCAGTGCGTGCCGATGTGCCGCAGGCCGCCGGTCGCCGATTGGCCGTGCCCATCCGACGCCACCCCGCCTAGCGTCGGTGCCGTGGACATCGAGCAGGCGCAGCAGTTGTGGAAGCCGGAGCCCGGCTGGTTGAACACCGCCTCCTACGGGCTCCCGCCCGAGCCGGCCTGGACGGCATTGCAGGAGGCGCTGGCCGACTGGCGGATCGGGAGCACTTCCTGGGAGGGCTGGGGGCAGTCGGTGGACCGGGCCCGGGCCGCGTTCGCCGGCCTGGTCGGCGTACCGGCCGGGGACGTGGCGGCCGGCGCGGCCGTGTCCCAGCTCCTCGCACCGGTCGCGGCGGCCCTCCCGGCGGGCGCGAACGTGGTGGTCCCCGAGGTCGAGTTCACCTCGAACCTGTTTCCCTGGCTGGCTCAGCAGGAGCGCGGCGTCACGGTCCGCACCGTGCCGCTGACGGGGCTGGTCGACGCGATCGACGCCGACACCGATCTGGTCGCGTTCAGCCTGGTGCAGTCCGCCGACGGCGCCGTGGCGGCGTACGACGAGATCGTGGCCGCGGCCCGGGCGCACGGTGCGCTGGTCGCGGTGGACGCGACCCAGGCGTGTGGTTGGCTGCCGTTCGACGGGAGCCGGGCCGACGTGGTGGCGGTGGGCGGGTACAAGTGGCTGATGGGCCCGCGCGGTTGCGCGTACGCCTACCTGGCGCCCGAGCTGCGCGAGCGGCTGCGTCCGGACG
Organism: Micromonospora sp. U56; assembly: GCF_018070095.1. Taxonomy (NCBI): domain Bacteria; kingdom Bacillati; phylum Actinomycetota; class Actinomycetes; order Micromonosporales; family Micromonosporaceae; genus Micromonospora; species Micromonospora sp. U56. Next base: position 35,333 of record NZ_JAGPYL010000054.1, on the reverse strand, counting down.
CCGCCGGCTGGTACGCGGGCGCCGACCCGCACGCCTCCTACTACGGCCCGCCGCTGCGGCTGGCGGACGACGCCCGCCGGTTCGACATCTCGCCCGCCTGGTTCAGCTGGGTCGGCGCGGCGCCCGCACTGGAGGTGGTCGCCGAGATCGGCGTGCCGGCGATCCGGGCGCACGACGTGGCGCTGGCCAACCGGTTCCTGGCCGGGCTGGGTCGGCCGCCGGGGGAGAGCGCCATCGTCGCCGTGGACGTGCCCGACGCCGAGCAGCGGCTGGAGCGGGCCGGAATCCGGGCGGCGGTGCGCGCCGGGCGGGTCCGCGCCTCCTTCCACGTGTACTCCAGCGAGGCCGATGTGGACGCCGCCCTGACGGCGCTGACCGGCTGAGCCCGCTCAGGTCACGTGGCGGGCGAGCGTGCGGGTGGGCGGCTGTCATCGCCGCCCACCCGAGCAGTCCGGCTCACCGGGCCGCCAACTCCTCGACCCTCGTCACGGTTCGACCTGGCCGAATCAGGCACCGGGGCAGGCGGGGAACCGAGGAGCCGGCGCGGACTCAGGCCAGGTGACCGCCGATCTTCGTGTACCCGCGCAGCAGGTCCCGCGAGATGATCAGCCGCTGCATCTCGTCGGTGCCCTCGAAGATCCGGTAGAGCCGCACCTGCCGGTACCAGCGCTCGACCGGCAGTTCGCGGGTGTAGCCCATGCCGCCGTGGATCTGGAGCACCCGGTCCACCACCCGGTTGACCATGCCGGCGCCGTAGAGCTTGCCCATCGAGGAGGCGTGCCGGGGGTCCATGCCCTGGTCGACCGTCCAGGCGGAGCGCAGCACCAGCCAGCGGGCCGCCTCCAGCTCGGTCTCCGAGTCGGCGATCATCCACTGGATGGCCTGGTTGGTGCCGATCTTCGCGCCGAAGGTCTCCCGGGTGTTGGCATAGTCGATGGCCATCTGCAACGCCCGCTCGGCGATGCCGATGGCGTGCGACGGGATGGTGTAGCGGCCCTTGCCGATCCACTCCATGCCCAGCGTGAAGCCCTGCCCGATCTCGCCGAGGATGTTGCGGTGCGGCACCCGTACGCCGTCGAAGATCAGCGACGCCGGCCCGCCCTCGCCCATCGTCTGGATGAACTCCGAGCGCCAGCCCATCGCCCGGTCCACCAGGAACGCGGTCGCCCCGCCGTTGCGGGCGCCCTTCTCCCGGTCGGTCACCGCGACCACGATGGCGAAGTCGGCGTCGTTGCCGTTGGTGATGAAGGTCTTCTCGCCGTCGAGGATCCAGTCGTCGCCGTCGCGGCGGGCCGACAGCCGGATGTTGGCCGCGTCCGAGCCGGCCCCCGGCTCGGTGATGGCGAAGCAGGAGATCCGTTCCCCCTCGATGGTGGGGATGAGGAACTCCCGCTTCTGCTCCTCGGTGGCGTGGAAGAGGATGTTGTCGGCCTCGCCGCCGAAGCGGAACGGCACGAAGGTGCGGCCCAGCTCGGTCCAGATCAGCGACTGCATGACGGCGGGCAGGTCCATCCCCCCGTACTCCTCGGGGGTGGCCAGCCCCCAGAAGCCGAACTTGCGCGCCTTCTGCTGGAGCTCGCGCAACTCGGCGTGCTCCAGGCCGGGCTGGTGCGCGCGCTCGCGGCGCAGCACCTCCTGTTCCAGCGGCATCACCTCGCGGGTGATGAACGATCGGACGGTGTCGCGGACCGCCCGCTCCTCGTCGGTCAGTGAGAAGTCCATGCTGATCCCTTCCGCCGTCGTGGCTGCGTCCCGCTTAAACTAGCGGTGTAAGTTTTCTGTCGTCCAGACCCCCGAGGAGTCGACGTGCCCCGACCCCCGCAGCCGGTGCTCACCCGGGACCGGATCGTCGCTGCGGCCCTGGCCCTGATCGACGCCGACGGGCTGGCCGCCTTCTCCACCCGGCGGCTCGCCGCCGCGCTCGGCGTGCGGGGTCCCTCGCTCTACAACCACTTCGCCAACCGGGAGGCCATCCTCGACGCGGTCGCCGAAAGCGTCACCGTCGCCGTGGACATCGGCTTCTTCGGCCGCCACGACTGGCGCGAGGCGCTGCGCCGCTGGGCCTGGTCGTACCGGGCGGCGCTGACCGCCCACCCGAACGTCGTGCCCTACCTGGCCCAGGGCCCCGGGCGGCGGCCGGCCGCGCTGGCCATGGCCGACGCCGTCTACGGGGCACTGGTCAAGGCCGGCTGGCCGCCGGCCCGGGCCACCCACGTCGGCGCGGCGATGCGGTACTTCGTCGCCGGGTCGGCGCTCGGCTCATTCGCCCGCGGCTTCGTCGAGGACCCGGAGCTGTACGCCGCGCACTACCCGCACCTGGGCCAGGCGCACCGGCTCGCCGAGCACCAGCGCAGCGTGGACGAGGGTGCCTTCGCCCTCGGCCTCGACGCGCTGCTGCACGGCCTCGCCGCCGAACACCGGCGCGTACTCGCGGTGGAACCACCCGGGGCGAACGGGTAGCGTCAAAACTCCCAGCGCTAGTTTCCTCACCCCCGAAGGACGACATGGATCTCGCCGCCGCGCCCCCCGCGCTCCTGGTCCGCCGTCACCTCTATCTCGGCGGCGCCTGGGCCGACCCGTCCGAGACCGAGCCGATCGACGTGGAGAACCCGGCCACCGGGGAGACCGTCGGGCGGGTGCCGGCCGGCACCCCGGCCGACGTCGACCGGGCCGTCGCCGCCGCCCGGGCCGCCTTTCCCGGCTGGGCGGCCACCGCGCCGGCCGAGCGCGCCGCCCACCTCGACCGGCTGCTCGCCGCGCTGACCGCCCGCGCCGAGGACATCGCCCGGACCGTCGCGCTCGAACTCGGCACCCCGCTCAAGCTGGCCGCCCGGGTGCAGACCGGCCTGCCGCTGACCGTGCTGCGCGACTGCGTCGAGCTGGCCGCCCGACCGCCCGCCGAGGAGACGATCGGCAACTCGCTCGTCGTTCGCGAACCGGTCGGCGTGGTCGGCGCGATCACCCCGTGGAACTACCCGCTGCACCAGGTCGTCGCCAAGCTGGCACCCGCCCTGGCCGCCGGCTGCACGGTGGTGCTCAAGCCCAGCGAGCTGACCCCGCTGACGGCGTACCTGCTCTTCGACGCGGTCGCCGAGGCCGGGCTGCCCGCCGGTGTGGTCAACCTGGTGCCCGGCACCGGGCCGGTGGTCGGCGAGGCCCTGGCCGCCCACCCGGACGTGGACATGGTCTCGTTCACCGGGTCCACCACCACCGGCCGGCGGATCGCCCACCTCGCCGCCGACCGGATCGCCCGGGTGGCCCTGGAGCTGGGCGGCAAGTCGGCCAACCTGATCCTCGCCGACGCCGACCTGCCCACCGCCGTCAAGGTCGGGGTGGGCAACGCGCTGCTCAACTCCGGGCAGACCTGCACCGCGTGGACCCGGATGCTGGTCCACCGCGACCGGTACGACGAGGCACTCGACCTGGTCGCCCGGGCCGCCGCGGCGTACCGGCCGGGAGATCCGTTCGACCCGGACACCCGGCTCGGCCCGCTGGTCTCCGCCGCCCAGGCCGAGCGGGTGCGCGGCCACGTCGACCGCGCCCTCGCCGACGGGGCGCGCCTGGTCTGCGGCGGCCCGGACGCCCCGCTGCCGCCCCGGGGGCACTTCGTCGCCCCGACCGTGCTGGCCGACGTGCACCCCGACAGCGCGCTCGCCCAGGAGGAGGTCTTCGGCCCGGTGCTCGCCGTCATTCCGTTCGGCGACGACGACGAGGCCGTCGCCATCGCCAACAACTCCCGCTACGGCCTGGCCGGCGCGGTCTGGTCCGCCGACGCCGACCGGGCGCTGGCGGTGGCCCGGCGGCTGCGTACCGGCCAGGTGGACGTCAACGGCGGCGGGTTCAACCCGCGGGCGCCGTTCGGCGGCTACAAGCAGTCCGGCCTGGGCCGGGAGCTGGGCCCGTACGGCATCGACGAGTTCCGCGAGATCAAGGCGATCCAGCGGTGAGGGCGCTGGTCGCCCGCGCGCCCGGCGCGCCGCTGCGCGTCGAGGAGATCCGCCTGCCCGCGCCCGGCCCCGGCGAGCTGCGGGTCCGCGTCCGCGCCGCCGGCGTCTGCCACTCCGACCTGTCCATGGTCAACGGCACCCTCGCGCCCGCGTACCCGCTGGTGCTGGGGCACGAGGCGGCCGGCGTGGTGATCGAGGCCGGCCCCGGCGCCGCCGTACCGGTCGGCACGCAGGTGGTGCTCAACTGGGCGCCCGCCTGCCGGCGGTGCTGGCACTGCCGGCACGGCGAGCCGTGGCTCTGCGCCGCCAACACCGCCCCGGCCGTACCGCGCGGCGAGACCGCCGACGGCGAGGCGTTGCACGTCACGCTCGGGCTCGGCGCGTTCGCCGAGGAGGTGGTGGTGCCCGAGGCCGCCGTCGTCGCCGTCCCCGACGACCTGCCGCCGGAGCGGGCCGCGCTGCTCGGCTGCGCCGTGCTCACCGGCACCGGCGCGGTCCGCAACACCGCCCGCGTCGCCGCCGGCGAGTCGGTCGCGGTGATCGGCCTCGGCGGGGTCGGCCTGTCGGTGCTCACCGCCGCCCGGGCCGCCGGCGCCGCCCCGATCGTCGCGATCGACGTGGCCGAGGCCAAGCGGGGCCTGGCCCTCGCCGCCGGGGCGACGCACTTCCTCGCGCCCGACGACCGGCTGTCGAAGGAGATCCGGGCGCTCACCGAGGGGCGCGGCGTCGACCACGCCTTCGAGTGCGTGGGGCGGGCGGCCACCATCCGGACCGCCTGGCGGCTCGCCCGGCGCGGGGGAGCGGTGACCGTGGTGGGCATGGGCGGCAAGGACGACCTGGTCAGCCTCTCCGCGCTGGACATCTTCCACTCCGCCCGGACGCTGCGTTCCTCGGTGTACGGCTCGTCCGATCCCGATCGGGAGGTGCCGGGCCTGGCCCGCGAGGTCGGCGACGGCACGCTCGACCTGACTCCGCTGATCAGCGGGCTGGTCACCCTCGACGAGGCGGCGGAGGCGTTCGACCGGCTCGCCCGGGGCGAGGGCGCCCGCTGGGTGGTCACCTTCCCCGACTGACCCGGTGGGCCGCCGTCGGAGTCCCGGGAGCGTGGGCGTGGCCGGCCGCCCCCTGCGGGCGTGGCCGGCCACGCCAGCCACGCCCCCGTGGGTCAGGTGGCCGGGCCACATGGGAGCGGTCTCCCAGACCATCCGCTCACGCCTGTCGATCCCCTGCGGACGGCTCCCGAACGGTGCTCATGTCGGCCGGCCCCGCGCCGACCGGTCGGAAAGTGTGGCGGACCGACATGGCTGCACTCCGGCCGTTCCCCGTAGGTTTCCTCCACGCGACGGCCCTGTGACCCCGGTCACCGACCCGGTCGTCGCCAGTGACCTGCGGAGGATGAGGCGATGGCCGGGCAAGCGCTCCTGTCGGCGCGCGGGCTGACCCGTGACTTCCGGGGCTTCCGTGCGGTCGACCACGTCGACCTCGACATCGCCCCGGAAAGTGTGCACGCGCTCGTCGGCCCCAACGGTGCCGGCAAGACCACCCTGTTCAACCTGCTCACCGGCTTCCTGCCGCCGACCGAGGGTCGGATCGAACTGGACGGCCGGGACGTCACCGGCCTGCCCCCGGAGCAGGTGGCCCGGCTCGGGGTGGCCCGCTCGTTCCAGATCACCAGCCTGTTCCCGCAGCTGTCCGCCCGCGAGCACGTCGAGCTGGCGTTGCAGAGCTCGAGCGGGCTCGGCTGGCGGTTCTGGCGGTCGGCCAAGCTGATGGGCCGCTACCGGGAGCGGGCCGACGAACTGCTGGACATGGTCGGGCTCGGCGCGCTGGCCGAGGCCCCGGCCGAGGCGCTGGCGTACGGGCGCAAGCGCGCCCTGGAGCTGGCCATCGCCCTCGCCCTGGACCCGAAGGTGCTGCTGCTCGACGAGCCGACTGCCGGGATGGGGCTGGAGGACGTCGACCGCACGGTGGAGCTGATCGCCCGGGTCCGGGCCGGCCGCACCGTGGTGATGGTCGAGCACAACATGAGCGTCGTCGGCCGCCTCGCCGACACCGTCACCGTGCTGCAGGCCGGCACGGTGCTGGTCGAGGGCCCGTACGAGCAGGTCCGCGCCGACGAGCGGGTCATCACCGCCTACCTGGGAGCCGCTGATGCTGCGCATTGACACCCTCTCCGCCTTCTACGGCGAGGCGCAGGTCCTGCGGGACGTGAGCCTGGAGGTCGCCGCCGGCGAGGTGGTCACCCTGGTCGGGCGCAACGGCGCCGGCAAGTCCACCCTGCTGCGCTGCGTGATGGGGCTGCACCCCGGCCAGCGCGGCACCGTCGAGCTGGACGGGCGGGACATCAGCCGGTTGCCGGCGTACAAGCGGGCGCGGCTCGGCCTCGGCTGGGTGCCCGACGACCGGGGCGCGTACGCCACCCTCAGCGTCACCGAGAACCTGACGCTGCCGCCGCGGGTCGGCCCCGACCCGTGGCCGCTGGAGCGGGTGTACGAGGCGTTCCCCGCCCTGTACTCCCGGCGCGACTCGGCGGCGACCATGCTCTCCGGCGGCGAGCAGCAGATGCTCGCCCTGGCCCGGGTGCTGCGGATGGGCGCCCGGCTGCTGCTCTGCGACGAGCCCACCGAGGGCCTGTCGCCGCTGCTCGTGCAGCAGGTGGGCGACCTGCTGCGGGAGGCCAAGAAGCACGGGGTGACCGTGCTGCTGGTCGAGCAGAACCTGCACTTTGCCACCGGCGTCGCCGACCGGCACTACCTGCTGGCCGAGGGACGCGTCGTGGAGGCGATGGCGAACTCCGAGGTGCGCTCGCGGGAGCGCGAGTTGCTGGCGTACCTCGGTATCTGAATTTTCGACGGCTGACCCGCGCGGTGTCCGCGCGGTACGAAGGGGATTGACATGCGTAGGAGCGTGGGTGTGGCCGCCGCCTCGGCGGCGGTGGTGCTGGCCGCGGGTTGCGGCGGCGGTGGGCCCCAGTCCGGCGGCGACCAGAAGCTGACCGGCGACAAGATCGTGCTGGGCGTGCTCAACGACCAGTCCGGGGCCTACTCGGAGCTGTCCGGGAAGAACTCGGTCAAGGCCGTGGAGATGGCCATCGCCGACTTCAAGGCCAAGCACGGCGACAAGGCGGTGACCACCGACATCATCGTGGAGACCGCCGACCACCAGAACAAGCCGGACGTGGCCAACGCCAAGGCCCAGGAGATGTACGACCGCAAGGGCGTCGACCTGATCCTCGACGTGCCCACCTCGTCGGCCGCGCTGAAGGTCGCCGACGTGGCGAAGGAGAAGAAGAAGCTCTACTTCAACATCGGCGCGGCGACCACCGACCTGACCGGCAAGAGCTGCAACAAGTACACGTTCCACTACGCGTACGACACGTACATGCTGGCCAACGGCACCGGCAAGACCACCACCGAGCAGGTCGGCAAGAACTGGTACATCCTCTACCCGAACTACGCCTTCGGCCAGGACATGGAGAAGAGCTTCACCGCCGCCATCACCGCCGCCGGCGGCACCGTGGTCGGCAAGGACGGCGCGCCGTTCCCGAACACCACCGGCGACTACTCGACGTTCCTGCTCAAGGCGCCGACGCTGAACCCCAAGCCGCAGGTGCTCGGCACCATGCAGGCCGGCGCCGAGCTGGTCAACGTGGTCAAGCAGTACAACGAGTTCAAGCTGCGGGACAAGGGCGTCGGCCTGGCGGTCGGCCTGATGTTCATCACCGACATCCACTCGCTCACCCCGGCCGCGCTGGCCGGCACCACCTACACCGACGCCTGGTACTGGAACTTCGACCAGCAGAACCGGGAGTTCGCCGACCGGTTCCAGAAGGAGACCGGGACCCGGCCGTCCTTCGCGCACGCCGCCAACTACTCCGCGGCGATGCAGTACCTGGAGGCCGTGCAGGCCGCCGGCACCGACGACGCGGACACCGTGGTCAAGGGGCTGGAGGGCAAGGAGGTCAACGACGTCTTCCTGCGCAACGGCAAGATCCGCGCCGAGGACCACCGGGTGATCCACGACGCGTACCTCGCCCAGGTGAAGCCGCAGGCCGAGGTCGCCGAGCCCTGGGACTACGTGAAGGTGCTCAAGACCATCCCGGCCGCCGAGGCGTTCCGCGCCCCGTCCCCGGACTGCAAGCTGTGACCGGTTTTCTCCAGAACACGTTCAACGGGTTGGTGAGCGGGGCGTTCTACGCCCTGCTCGCCCTCGGGCTCGCGGTCATCTTCGGCATGCTCCGGGTGGTGAACTTCGCCCACGGCGCGTTCTACATGCTCGGCGCCTTCGGCGCGTACGTGCTGCTGGCCGAGGCGGGCGTGCCGTTCTGGGCGGCCCTGGTGATCATGCCGGTGGCGCTCGCCGTGGTGGGCATGATCCTGGAACGGGCCGTCATCCACCGGCTCACCCGACTCGACCCGCTCTACAACTTCCTGCTCACCTTCGGCCTGACGCTGATCCTGCAGGACCTGGTGAAGACCCGCTACGGCGTGCAGTCCAGCCCGTACGCCACCCCGGACGAGCTCAGCGGCTCGGTCGACTTCGGACTCTTCGACTTCCCGACGTACCGGGTCTTCATCCTCGGCTTCGCGGTGCTGCTCTGCGTCGCGGTGTGGTGGGTGCTCACCCGTACCCGGATCGGCATGGTGGTCCGGGCGTCGACCGAGCGGCCCGAGCTGACCCGGGCGTTCGGCATCGACGTCGGGCGGTGGGTGACCCCGGTCTTCGGCTTCGGCATCGGCCTGGCCGGGCTCGCCGGCGTGCTCGCCGCCCCGATGCGGGCGGTGAACCCGCTGATGGGCGCCGACCTGATCATCGTGGTCTTCGCGGTGGTGGTGATCGGCGGCCTCGGCTCGATCTTCGGCTCGGTCGCCGCCGGCTTCGGCATCGGTCTGGTGCAGGCGTGGGGCGAGGCGTACCTGTCCGAGTTCCCCATCGTGTCCCAGACGATCGTCTTCGTCGTGATGGCCGCCGTGCTGCTCTGGCGGCCGGCCGGGCTGTTCGGCCGTGAGGAGGCACCGGCATGACCAGCACCGTCGACACCCCGGCCGAGGCGAGCCGGCCGGCCCCGCCGTCCGGGCTCCTCGCCGTCGCCCGCGCGCCCGGCTGGGTCCGGTACGCGCTGCTCGCCGCCGGGCTGGCCGCCGCGCTCTGGCTGCCCAACGGGCTCTACCCGGCGGTGGCGGTGGACATCCTCTGCTGGGCGCTCTTCGCCGTGTCGGTGGACCTGCTGCTCGGCTTCACCGGGCTGATGTCCTTCGGGCACGCGGCGTTCTGGGGCACCTCGGCGTACCTCACCGGCCTGGTCGCCATCCACGCCGGCCTGCCGTTCCCGGTCGCCGTGCTGGCCGGGGCGCTCGGCGCGGCGGTGCTCGCGCTGCCCATCGGCTACCTCGCGGTGAAGCGGACCGGCATCTACTTCGCCATGGTCACGTTGGCCTTCGCGCAGATGGTCTACTACGTGGCCAACGAGTGGCGTTCGGTCACCAAGGGCGAGAACGGCCTGCAGGGCGTGCCCCGGTCGCTGTTCGGCCTCGACCTGACCGACGACTACTACTTCTACTACGCGATCCTGCCGATCGTGCTGCTCGGCCTGGCCGCCGCCTGGCGGATCACGCACTCGCCGTTCGGCCGGGTGCTGGTCGGCATCCGCGACAACCCGGCCCGGGCGCGTGCCCTCGGCTACCCGGTGCACCGCTACAAGCTGACCGCGTTCGTGCTCTCCGGCTTCATCGCCGGTCTCGGTGGCGGGCTCTTCGCCGTCGGGCACCGGTTCGTCTCCCTCGACGTGCTGCACTGGACCACCTCCGGCAAGGCGGTCATCGTCGTCGTGCTCGGCGGCATCGGCACGCTGTGGGGCGGGGTGCTCGGCGCGGCCGTGGTGGTGCGGTTGGAGGACTGGCTGTCGTTCTCCGGATTCGAGGCGATCGGCCTGGTGACCGGCAGCATCTTCGTCCTGGTCGTGCTGTTGTTCCGCCGCGGGTTGTGGGGCACCGTCTCCGCCCTGGCGCTGCGCTGGATGGCCGCCCGCCGCAGATGAAGTCCCGCGACGGCGCATCCGAACCGCGCCGTCCCAGCGAACCCCCTGGTAGTGATCGCACACCCGGGGGTACGTCTGGTGCTGACCGAACCGATGCCGGCCGACGTCGTCGAGGCTGCCCGCAAGCGGCTCGCGGTGGCCGCCGAGGACCTCGACGCCAACCGGATCGCCGCGCTGGTGCGGGACCTCGCGGCTGGCGCCGGCGTGGCGCCGGTCTGGGAGCGGGTCTGCCGACCGCTGCTCGGCGGACTGCGGGGGCACAGCGCCACCGAGATCGCGATCGAACACGCGCTCTCCGAGGGCGTCCGGATCGGCCTGGACGGCTACCGCCGGGACCGGGGTCGGCCCCTGCCGCCGAACGGGGTGCTGCTCGCCGGGGCCGAACAGGAGGCGCACTGCCTCGGGCTGCACGCGCTCGCCGCCGCGCTGCGCGAGCGGGGCCGGGGCTGCCTGCTGCTGGGGCCCGCGCTGCCGTGGGCCGCGCTGGCCGCCGCCGTGGCGCGGGTCCGTCCGCACACCGTCCTGGTCTGGTCGCAGATCCCGCTCACCGGCCGCGCGTATCGCCTGGTCCGCTTCGGGCGCGACTTTCCCCGGGTACGCCTCTTCGGCGCGGGCCCGGGCTGGATCGAGCCGTTCCCGCCGCCGTCGGTACGCCTCACCACCTTCGCCGCCGCCGTCGCCGCCTGCGGGGCGGGTGGATCGCCCTAGACATGCCGCTGGCCGGCACCCCGCTCGGGGGTGCCGGCCAGCGTGTTGGTTCAGGGTGGGTCAGTTGTTCCAGTGCTTGGCGACCAGGTCGGCGGCCTGCTTCTCCCACTGGGCGTAGTGGTCCGGGTAGGCCGAGACCTGCACGGTCTGCGCGGCCTTGGTCAGCGGCATGTCCTGCCAGCCGTCGACCTGCTTCAGACCCTTCAGGAACGCCATCGTCGAGTACTCGGGGTCGGTGATCTGCTCAACCGTGCCCCAACCGCTGGACGGGCGCTGCTGGAACAGGCCCTGCGAGTCGTGGTCGTTACGGGCACCCAGGTGACCCAGGTTCTCCAGCTTCGACTCCTGCAGGGCGGTCGCGATCGCCACCACGGCGGCCCGCTCGTCCATGCCCGACTTCTTCGTCGCGGCGATGATCGCCTTCACGTTGGCCGTCTGCTCGTCGCCCAGGTCGATGTGCGACTGCTTGCCCTGCACACCGTGCGGCATCAGCTTGTCCACGCCGGGCTTGTCGGCCTGCACCACGGCAACCGACTTGGCGTCCATGACCGGGGTGGCGTGGGCCTCGGTGACGGGGCCGGCGAAGACGCCACCGGCGAAGGCCAGACCAGCGATACCCAGAACGCTCTTGCGCAGAATGGTGGTGTTCATGGGGGAAGCTCCTTCAGGGGGTTGACGCCGCCGGTCGGATCGGAGGATCGACATGACAGGCGGCGTAAGCACCACGAGCAGGCGCTCACACATACAAGGGGAAAGTCTTCTGTCCGGCAGGCTTCACGAGCGGGGGCTCGGGTGCCGGGTCCATGTGTAACGACCGGCGGCCCACCACGTGATCGGGCCAGGCCAGCGGGCTTGCTGCTGCGATCGTCCAGGTGATGTAACGACCCCGGCCCGGCCACCATTCCACCGCCGGGGTGCCGCCGGTCACGGGACGGCCCGTCACTCGCCGGGCTCAGAACGGACATCTCGGGCGCACCGAGTAGGCCCCGGAACCGGACATCCCGCGCTGCGTGCCTGCAACCATTTCTCGCCGTGCGGTTTGCGGCGTGTCGCGGCGACGGGGCGCGGGACAGCCCGACACCCGCAAATCGTGCCCGAAAGCGCGAGGGCGCGGCCGGCCTTCGACACGGCGAGGGGGAGTGACGCCGGACACATACGAAACGATCCGGTTCCGTATCGAAACTCGGGCCCGTACGCTCAGCCTCGTTACGAGTCTAACTCGTATCGTAATTCACGGTACGGGCACGCCGGGGGGAGAACCGGACACATGGAACCGCACGAGAACACCGGACATCCGAGGCGGTGGGGGATCCTCGGGGTGCTGGTGATCAGCCTGCTCGTCGTCGTCCTCGACAACACCATCCTCAACGTCGCACTGCGCACCCTCGCCGACCCGGTGCACGGCCTCGGCGCCAGCCAGGGCGAGCTGGAGTGGTCGATCAACTCCTACACGCTGGTCTTCGCCGGGCTGCTGTTCACCTTCGGCGTGCTCGGTGACCGCTTCGGTCGCCGCCGCTTCCTGCTGATCGGGCTGGTGCTGTTCGGCCTGGCCTCGCTGCTGTCGGCGTACGCGCAGGACCCCGGCCAGCTGATCGCGGCCCGCGCCCTGATGGGCGTCGGCGGCGCGGCGATCATGCCGGTGACCCTGTCGATCATCTCCAACGTCTTCGACCCGCGCGAGCGGGGCCGGGCGATCGGCGTCTGGGCCGGCGCCGTCGGCCTCGCCGTGGCGATCGGCCCGATCCTGGGCGGCGCCCTGCTGGAGCACTACTGGTGGGGCTCGGTCTTCCTGATCAACGTGCCGGTGGTGGCGGCCGGCGTGGTCCTGGTGGCGCTGCTGGTGCCGGAGTCGCGCGACCCCCGGCCGGGCCGGGTGGACCTGCTCGGCGTGCTGCTGTCGGTGGTGGGTCTGGTCGCGCTGACCTACGGCATCATCGACGGCGGCGAGCACGGCTTCGACCGGCCGGTGGTCTGGGCTTCCATCGTCGGCGGCCTGGCGGTGCTGGCCTGGTTCGTCGCCCACGAGCGGCGCAGTGAGCACCCGTCGCTGGACGTCCGGCTGTTCCGGGTGCCGCGCTTCGCCGCGCCGGTGGCCATCGTCGGCCTGATCTTCTTCGCCGCGATGGGCGTGATGTTCTTCAGCTCGTTCTACCTCCAGCTGGTCCGTGGCTACAGCCCGCTGCAGACCGGCCTGCTCTTCCTGCCCTTCGCCGGCGCCCAGCTGATCTTCGCGCCGCGCAGCGCCGCCATGGTCCGCCAGTACGGCGGCAAGGCGGTCGCAGTGGTCGGGCTGGTGCTGACCGTGCTGGCGCTCGGCGCGTTCGCCTTCATCGACGCGAGCACGCCGATCTGGGTGGTGCTGGTGTTCTTCTTCCTACAGGGCGCCGGGATGGCCAACATCATGCCGCCGGCCACCGAGTCGATCATGTCGGCGCTGCCCCGGGAAAAGGCGGGCGTGGGCTCGGCGGTCAGCAACACGGTGCGGCAGGTCGCCGGCGCGCTGGGCGTGGCCGTGCTCGGCTCGGTGCTCTCCGCGGTCTACCGGGAGGACATCGCCTCGGCGGTCGACGGGCTTCCCGCCCCGGCCCGCGAGGCGGCCAACGAGTCCATCTCCGGCGCGTACGCGGCGGCGGGACAGCTCGGGCCGGCGGCGCCGAAGCTGATCGCGGCGGCCAACGACTCGTTCGTCTCGGCCATGCACTGGGCGGCGGCGCTGTCCGCGGTGGTGGCCGCTCTCGGCATCCTCATCGTGCTGCGGTGGATGCCGGGCCGGGCCGCGGAAGCGCCCGCCGCCGCGCCGGTGGTGGGCGAACCGGAGTTGGCCGGAACGGCATAGGTTCGGGGATAATGTCCGACATGACTTCCACCGCAGATGCTCCGCGGTCGCCCGGGCGACCGCGGAGCGTCCGCGCGGACGAGGCCATCATCGAGGCCACCCTCGATCTGCTCGCCGAGGGCAGCACCATCGAGGCGCTGTCGATCGAGGCGATCGCCAGCCGCGCCGGGGTCGGCAAGGCCACCATCTACCGGCGCTGGCCGGGCAAGGACGCGCTGCTGCTCGACGCGCTGCGCCGGCTCAAGGGGGTCCTGCCGCAGCCGGCCGGGCACTCCGTCCGCGACGACCTGGTGCTGATTGTCGGCGCCGTCGGGCACAACATCGACCCGCGCGCCGCGAAGATCATGCCCTGTCTGGTGCCCGAGGTGAACCGCAGCCCGGACCACTTCCAGCTCTACCAGAACATCATCGAGCCCCGCCGGCAGCTGATGCGCGAGGTGCTGCGGCGCGGGATCCGCACCGGCGAGCTCCGCGCCGACCTCGACGTCGAGGTGACGATGGCGCTGCTCACCGGGCCGATGCTGATCCAGCGGATGCTGCGCTGGCATCCCGAGCTGGACGACCTGATCCTGCCCGAGAAGGTCGTCGACGCGGTGCTGGAGGGCATCCGGGCCCGCTGACCGCTCAGCCGTCGGCGAGCAGCGGGACCAGATCGGTGAGGGCCGGGAAGCGCGGCCCCCGCTGCTCCGCCCCGATCGTTCGGGCGGCGGCGAACGCCCAGGCCAGCGCCGTGTCCCGGGCCGGGCCGCCGAGCCGCCGCGCCAGGTCGGTCAGCAGCCGGGTCCGGGCCACGGGGTCGCGCAGGCCGGCGGCCGTGGTGAGCGCCGCCTCGGTCGCCTCGGCGGCGTCGGCGGGGGAGAGGTCCGCGACCAGCCCGGCCAGCCCGACCGCCCGGGTGGACGGGTCGTCGATCTCCGACACCGCCCGGTACGCCCGCGACCGCTGCGCCTCGTCCAGGTGCGGGACCAGCCCACCCAGCGCCTCGGCCCGGTGCGCGGGCTCATAGTCCAGCGCGAGGCGTAGCGCCTGCTCCCGCCGCTCCGCGTCGACGTACGGGGCGAGGGCGGCGAGGGCGCCCTGCGGGTAGTCGTCCTCCTCGGCCAGCGCCGCCGCCCACAGCCGGGCCAGCTGCGCCGGGGTGGCGTGCCGGCCCAGCGCTCCGAGCGGGTTGAACCAGCCGTACACCGGGCTGGCCACCAGCGCGTCGGTCGCCGCGGCCACCGCCGTCGCGCGCAGCTCCGCCGGCAGCACCGGCACCAGTTCGGCCAGCGCGACGGCACGGGTCGGGTCGTCGGAGATCGCGTGGGCCGCCGCGACGGCGACGGGCAACCGGGCCGGCGACAGCAGCGGGAGCAGCCCGCCGAGAGCGGCGGCGGCCCCGTCCGGGTAGGGCGACGCCGCCACCGCCGCCAGCGCCGCGTCCATCTGGTGCGGCGTGAGCAGCGGGAGCAGCTCCGGCCAGTCGAGCCAGCCGCCCTGGGCACCGGCGTCGAGCGCGGCGTCGACCGCGGCGCGGCGCAACTCACCCGCCAGTGCCGTGGCCAGCCCGGTCAGCACCGTGGCCCGCCACGTCGGGTCACCGATGCCCCGCGCGGCCGTCACGGCCGTGGCGAGCTGCTCGTCGTCCAGGTGGGGCGCCAGCCCGGCCAGCGACCGGGCCCGGCTGGGCTCGTGCTCGTTCGCGAGCGCGGTGGCCAGCACCGCGGCCCGCCGCTCGGGCAGCTGGTGCGCGGCCAGCAGGTGCAGGTGCCACCCCGGATCTTGCTCGGCGGCGGCGATCGCGTAGAGCTCGGCCCGCCCGGTGACGTCCAGCCAGGGCGCCAGGTCGCCGACGGTGGGCAGGATCAGCGACGGGTGTGCCCGGCGCGTGGCGGCCAACGCGAACGCGGCCGCCCGGGGCCGCCGCTCGTCCGGCAGTCGGGGCAGCAGCGCGGTCACCGTCCGGGCCTGCTGCGACGCCCGGTCCAGGTGGGGCACCGCCGCCAGCGCCCGCTCCGCCTGCCCGGCGTCGAGGCGGGCGGCGACGGCGACCAGCAGGTCCGCCTGCCGGTCCCGGTCAAGCAGGGCCAGGGCGGCGATGAGGGCCCGCTCGACCTGCGCGTCGGTGAGCCGGTCGGCCACCTCCTCCAGTCCCGGCAGACCGGGCAGGTCGAGCACCGTGGCCGCCACGTCGGCGACCGTCGGGGCCCGGCGCGAGGACGGCAGGGAAACCGGGTCCACCGCGCGCAGCACCGCGGCGAGCTCCGCCAGGGCCGCCCGGAACGCCGCGTACTCGTCGCTGCGGTTGTACTCGTCCTGCACGTCCGGGTGGTCGGCCAGCCGGCACACCCGGTCGGCGGCCGTGGCGAGCCGCCGGAACGGCTCCTGGTCGGGGTCGGTCACGGCGCGATCATGCCCCATGATCATCCACCGCGCCGCCCCGTCGGGCCCGCCCCGGATCAGCTCGGCGTGCGCAGCCGGTGCAGGCGCAGCGCCAACTGCACCTCCAGCGCCCGCTCCGGCTTCTGCCAGTCCGCACCCAGCAGCTGCCCGACCCGCTCCAGGCGTTGCGTCACCGTGTTGACGTGCACGTGCAGCTGCTCGGCCGCGCGGGCCAGGCTGCCGCCCACCCCGAAGTACGCCTCCAGCGTCCGCACCAGCGCGGTGCCGCGCCGCGCGTCGTAGTCCAGCACCGGCCCCACCGTGGCGGTCAGGAACCGGGCGACGTCCCGCTCGCCCTGGTCGCCGACCGTGCCGAGGAGCAGCCCGACGAAGCCCAGTTCGCCGGTGCTCGCCCCCTCGCCGGCCCGGCCCAGCGCGCCCAGCGCGGTGAGGCAGCGGTCCGCCTCGGGGAACGTGGCGGCCAGCGCCGTCGGCCCGCCCGCCGGGCCGCTCCCCCCGGCGGTCACCGGGCGGCCGGTCACCCGGGACAGGTCCCGGGCCACCGACCGGGCGCTGCCACCGGCGTCCCGGCCGGGCAGCATCAGCACCACCCGCCCGTCGCGGGCCGCGGCCAGGCCACCCCGAGTCGAGGCGTACGTGGTGGCCCAGGAGAGCACCCGCAGCCGGGCCGAGCCGGTCGCGGCGATCGCGTCGTCGCCGACCGCCACCAGCACGTGCGGAGCGTCCAGGTCGATCCCGAGCCGGCGGGCCCGGCTGCGCAGCGCGTCGGTGTCCCGCAGCGGCCGGGCGATCAGGTCGTCGAGCAGCTCACCGCGCACCCGCCCCTCGGCCTCGGCGACCGTACGCCGGAACAGCAGCAGCAGCGCGGTCACCAGCGCGGCCCGCTCCAGGATGCGCTGGTCGGCGTCGACCAGGTCGTCGTCCGGGCGCAGCACCAGCGCGCCCAGGTTCTCCGCGCCGGCGACCACGGCGGCGTACCAGAGCGGGTCCCGACGCACGCTGCGCCCCTCGGTACGCGACGCGGCCACCGCCTCGACCATGTCCGCCCGGTCCGGCTCCTCGATCTCGCCGACCCGGGCCAGCAGCCGTCCCTCGGCGTCCAGCGCCAGCAGCGCGCCGCCGAGCACCTCGGTGACCGCCGCCGCGACGTCCTCCACCCCGCCGCCGCGGAGCACCAGCGCGGTCATCCGGTCGTGGGCGGCGGCGGCCCGCTCCACCGAGCTGCTGTGCGCCCGGATGGTGGTGTTGGCCGCGGACAGCTCCTCCAGCGCCGAGCGGGTCTCGGCGAGCAGCCGCGCGGTGTCGATCGCCACCGCGGCGTGCGCGGCCAGCGACACCAGCAGGGCCACCTCCTCGCGGACGAACGGGCGGGCCGAGCGGTTCGCGGCGTAGAGCACGCCGATCGAGGTCGAGCCGAGCCGCAGCGGCACCCCGAGGATGGCCACCAGCCCCTCCTCGCCCACCCCGGCGTCGATCTCGCCGGTGTGGTGGAAGCGGTCGTCCTCCGGATAGTTCGCGGTGACGTAGGGGGCGCCGGACTGGGCCACCAGGCCGCCGAGGCCGGCGCCCATCGGGAGCCGTAGCCGCTGGAACCGGGCCGAGACCGAGCCGTCGGTGACCCGCATGTAGGTGTCGCCGCGCTCGTCGTCGTTGAGGGTCATGTAGGCGACGTCGGCGCCGAGCAGGTGCCGGGCCCGGTGCACGATGGCCCGCAGCACGTCGTCCAGGTCGCGCAGGCCGGCCAGGTCGCTGACGGTGTCGTACAGGCCGGAGAGTTCGGTCTCCCGGCGGCGGCGGCGTTCCAGCAGCGCGCGGACGCGCAGCGCCACCGTCTTGGCCTGTTCGAGTTCGGCCAGCCGGTCGGCGGGCAGCCCGGCGGCCCGGGCGGCGACCAGCGGGCCCTCGAACTCGACCGCGGCCGCCTCCCGGGCGAGCAGCTCCAGGAACTCGACCGGCGACGACATGACGCTCATTGTGCGCGGTGCCACTAGTTCGCCGTCCAGCCCCCGTCGAGGGCGATGGAGGCGCCGGTGATGAAGGCCGCCGGCGGCGAGCAGAGGTACGCCAGCAGCTCGGCGACCTCGTCCGGCTCGATCAGCCGCTTGATCGCGGCCCGGGCCAGCATGATCTTCTCGATCACCTCGTCCTCGCCGATGCCGTGGCTGGCCGCCTGGTCGGCGATCTGGCTCTCCACCAGCGCGGTGCGGACGTACGCCGGGTTGATGCAGTTGGCGGTCACGCCGTGCGCCGCGCCCTCCAGGGCCACGACCTTGGACAGCCCCTCCAGGGCGTGCTTGGCCGACACGTACGCCGCCTTGTACGGCGAGGCGCGCAGCCCGTGCACCGAGGAGATGTTGACGATCCGGCCCCAGCCCCGGGCGTACATGTGTGGCAGCGCCCGCCGGATGATCTGGAAGGGCGCCTCCACCATCACCCGGTGCAGGTGGGAGAAGCGCTCGGGGGGGAAGTCCTGCACGGGCGCGACGTGCTGGAGCCCCGCGTTGTTGACCACGATGTCGACGTCGGCGTCGAGCCGGTCCACCGCCGCCAGGTCCGACAGGTCGACCCCCTCGGCGCGGGCGCCGGCCTCGGCGGCCACCACCTTGGCCGCCTCGAGGTTGCGGTCCACCACCAGCACCTTCGCGCCGGCCTCCGCCAGGCGCAGGGCGCAGGCCCGCCCGATGCCACTGCCACCACCGGTCACCAGGGCGCTACGACCGGAAAGGTCGACGTGTACGACGTGGGGGACCGCCACGGGTTCTGCCGTCATGGCGCAAGAAGTTACGAGCTGTGTGGCCGCCGGCACATGGGGCGGCGACACATACTCGACCGTCGGTCTGTGTGGGCGTGCCGGCACCTGCCCGGGAACGGGCGACCCGGCCCCGTCGCGGGCCGGAACTGTCGGCGGTGGGTGGCACCCTCGCCTCCGGGTGACAGCACCGCGCCGGCCACCCCTCGGCCGGCTCGGCGGACGGGAGGTGGAGATGGCGGGGCACGTGCCGCCGGGCGGCCCCGACGAGGGCCCGACGGGCCGGCCGGCCTTCCGGGCGACGCTGGTCCGCTGGCCGGGCGCGGGCGGGTGGGTCTTCGCCCCGGTGCCCGACGCCCACGCGCCGGGCGCCGCCGGCCCGTTCGGCCGGGTGCCGGTGACCGCCACCGTGGACGGCCGCACCTGGTCGACCAGCGTCTGGCGGGACCGGGCGGCGGGCTGGCTGCTGGCGGTGCCGGCGCGGATACGCGCCGGCAAGGACGACGGGGACGTCGTCACCGTCGCCGTCGAGGTCGACCACACCCGGCTGTAGCGGCGTGTTCCGGGCCACCGCGACGCGCCGGTACGGCCGGCGTGTCCCCCGGGATGCCGGGCCGCGCCGACCAGTAGGGTGTCGAACACACGTACTGCTGGCGGCTGGGGGAGGAGGCGGCGTGCGCGTGCTCGGCGTCGACCCGGGGCTGACCCGGTGCGGAGTCGGCGTGGTCGAGGGCGTGCCGGGGCGGCCCTGCACCCTGATTGCCTACTACGTCGTGTACACCGACCCGGCCGACGAGCTGGCGCTGCGCCTGCTGCACCTGGACCGGTCACTGACCGACCTGGTCGCCGAGCACCGGCCGGACGCCGTCGCCGTCGAACGGGTCTTCAGCCAGCACAACGTCCGCACCGTGATGGGCACCGCCCAGGCCAGCGGGATCGCCGTGCTCGCCGGGGCGCGCGCCGGACTGCCGGTGCAGACGTACACCCCGAGCGAGGTGAAGGCGGCCGTGACCGGTTCCGGTCAGGCCGACAAGCGCCAGATGACCACGATGGTGACCCGGCTGCTGCGGCTGCCCGAGCCGCCGAAGCCGGCGGACGCGGCCGACGCCCTGGCCCTGGCCATCTGTCACGTGTGGCGCGGCGGCACCCGGTCGAAGCTGGCCGCTGCGGCCGAGCGGGTACGACGAGGAAGGAGTGACCAGTGAAGGTCACCCGGATCGCGTACTCCAGGCGACTGAACCCGGGCAAATGCGCCGCGCTAACGGAGCAGGCCCGCCGGTTGGGTCGCGTGCGTAGCGAGGTGTGGCAGCGGTACGGCTCGATCGGCGGGGTCGGGTCCGGACTGACGGACCGGCAGGTGCGGGACCGCTGGCTGGCTGACGGCACGCACGTCCAGTTCGGCGTGCTGGCGAATGCGTGGAAGGAAACCGTCCGCGACGCGATGGCCGACATTGCGGCGAACCTGGCCTCGGCCAAGGTTGAGGTCCGGCGGGCGATCACGAGGCGCACCAACGAAACGGGCGCGCGCAAGCGGATGTTCACCGCGCTGAAGGCTGACCAGTGGGCCAGTGACCCGTTCCTGGCTCGGCAGATGCGCAAGCACTGGGGGCGTGGGAAGAACCGCACGCACGATCAAATCGTCGTGCGCGCCGACCAGCACAACACGTTCGTCGACGGGCGGGGCCTGTTGTGGCTGGCGGTGCCGGGCCTCGAACGCCGCAAGATGGTCAAGATCCCGCTGTCCACGACCGTCGCCCCGACCGGCACGCTGCGGCTGATCCTGCGCGGCGGCCGGGTCGAGGTGCACTACCAGATCGACGCGTCTCGGATGCGCTCGTCGCAGCGGCCGTGCGGGGACCGCGCGATCGGCGTGGACAAGGGCTACACGGAGGTCCTGACCGACTCCGACCGTACCCACCACGGCACCCGCCTCGGTGAGCTGCTGACCGCCGAATCGGACCGGCTGAAGGAGCGCAACCGGCACCGGGCGAAGTTGCGCTCGATAGCGAACACCGCCGCCTTGCATGGTGACCACGCGAAGGCGCACCGGATCACGGCCAACAACCTCGGGACCGTGAAACGGGACCGGCAGATTGCCCGTCACCGGGCGCGGGTGCGTACGGAGATCTTCACCGCCGTGCACCGGGTCGTCGACAAGGCCGCCACCGTCGTCGCCGAAGACCTCACCAAGCGCTTCGCCGGACGCAAGACGCTCGGCAAGAACGTCAACCGGCGCCTCGCCGCGTGGACCAAAGGAGTCACCGCGGAGGCGCTGACCAGCGTGTCGGAGCGCAGAGGTTCTGCGCTCGTACACGTCAACGCCGCCTACACCTCACAAGCCTGTCACCGCTGCGGCCGGCTCGGCCGGCGCAACGGGGACCGGCTTCACTGCACCCCGTGTGGGGTGGTGTGGCAGGCCGACGTGAACGCCGCGATCAACATCCTGCAACGAGCAGTCGACCCCGACATCGCCCTGTACACCCCACATCACCGGGTGAAGCAGATCTTGCAGGACCGGACCGATCGCCACCGGACCAGACTGCCGGTCCAGGACTCCAGCCCGGCCACCACCGAGCGGAGAGCGAATAATCCGAACCGCTCAGCGACGAGCAACTAGTAGGAAGCAGGAACGCGATGATCGCCAGCGTGCGCGGCACGGTGACCGCGACCGGTCCGGACCACGCGGTGGTGGAGGTGGGCGGGATCGGCCTGGCGGTGCAGTGTGCCCCGGGCACCCTCGCCGACCTGCGGGTCGGCCAGCCGGCCCGACTCGCCACCAGCCTGGTCGTCCGGGAGGACTCGCTCACCCTCTACGGCTTCCCCGACGACGACGCCAAGCAGCTGTTCGAGCTGCTCCAGACGGCCAGCGGGGTGGGTCCCCGGCTGGCCCAGGCGGTGCTCGCCGTGCACACCCCGGACGCGGTCCGCAAGGCCATCGCCAACGCCGACACCGCCGCGCTGACCCGGGTGCCGGGCATCGGCAAGAAGGGCGCCGAACGCCTGGTCCTGGAGCTGCGCGACCGGATCGGCCCGGTGCCGGTCGGCGCCGACGGCGCGGCCGGGGTGACCGGCGGGGCCTGGCCCGAGCAGGTCCGCCAGGCGCTGGTCGGGCTGGGCTGGACGGCGGGGCAGGCCGACCAGGCGGTGGCGGCGGTGGCGGAGAGCGTCGACGGGGACACCCCGCCGGTGCCGGTCCTGCTGAAGCAGGCGATCCGACTGCTGGGCCGCACCCGATGAGCGCGCCCACCGCACCGGCCCGGCGGGCGGAGGTGACCCGGTGACCGGCGACGGCCTGGTGTCGGCGTACGTCAACGACGCCGAGCTGGACGCGGAGGCCAGCGTCCGGCCGAAGCGGCTCGCGGAGTTCATCGCCCAGCACCGGGTCCGCGACCAGCTCGACCTGCTGCTGCAGGGCGCGATGCGGCGCGGCTCCCCGCCGGACCACATCCTCCTCTCAGGGCCGCCCGGCCTCGGGAAAACGACGCTCGCCAATATCGTCGCCGCCGAGCTGGGCGCCGGCATCCGGGTGACCAGCGGCCCGGCCATCGAGCGGTCCGGCGACCTGGCGGCCATCCTGACCAGCCTCGCCGAGGGCGACGTGCTCTTCATCGACGAGATCCACCGGATCGCCAAGCCGGCGGAGGAACTGCTCTACAGCGCGATGGAGGACTTCCGGGTCGACGTGGTGGTGGGCAAGGGGCCCGGCGCCACCGCGATCCCGCTGGACGTCGAGCCGTTCACCCTGGTCGGCGCGACCACCCGCTCGGGTCTGCTGACCGGGCCGATGCGGGACCGGTTCGGCTTCGTCGCGCACCTGGACTTCTACGCCCCGGCCGACCTGGAGGCGCTGCTGCACCGTTCGGCGCGGATCCTCGGCGTGCCGATCACCGACGACGGGGCGACCGAGATCGCCGGCCGCTCCCGGGGCACCCCCCGGATCGCCAACCGGCTGCTGCGCCGGGTGCGGGACTTCGCCGAGGTCCGGGCGGAGGGCGTGGTCAACCTGGAGACCGCCCGGGCCGCCCTGACCGTGTACGACGTGGACGCCCTCGGCCTGGACCGGCTGGACCGGGCGGTGCTGACCGCGCTGGTGGACTCGTTCCGGGGCGGCCCGGTCGGGCTCTCCACCCTCGCGGTGGCGGTGGGGGAGCAGCCGGACACGGTCGAGGAGGTCTGCGAGCCGTTCCTGGTCCGGGCCGGTCTGCTCGCCCGGACGCCCCGCGGGCGGGTGGCCACCGAGGCCGCCTGGCACCATCTGGGTCGCACGCCGCCAAATGGTACATTTGGTGCCGAGGCCCCTTCCGTGCCCGATCTGTTCTCCGCCGCACCGGATCAGCCGTGATGTGAACGTGATCTGTACCGCATTCGGCGTTCCCAGGTGCAGGGATTAGACTCGCCGCGGTCTGTACAGGACGTGAGAATCCGCCTCCGCTCCGGCACCCCTCGTGCCGGTCCGGAGGCCAATGGGAAGGTCACACACCGTGGTTTACGCAGCAGCGGGCGGCGGGGGAGTCGGCGGTCTCACGCCGATCCTCATGATCGCCCTGCTCTTCGGCGTCATGTACTTCATGATGATCCGCCCGCAGCAGAAGCGGCGGCGCGAAGCCGAGGCCATGCAGTCCGCGCTGGCCCCGGGCGACGAGGTCGTCACCATCGGCGGGCTCTACGGCACGGTTACCGGTGTGGACGACGACACCGTGCTGCTCGAGGTAGCCCCCGGCGTCCAGACCCGCTACGCCCGGCCGGCCATCGCCCGGGTCGTCAACCAGGCCGAGCGCACCGAGTCGACCGAGCCGGTCACCGAGGAACCGGCGGACGCCGTCAAGGAGTGAAACGCCCCGCCCGCCCTCCTGACGGAGCGGCGGGCGGACCGCGACAACTGAACAGGTGGGTCGACGTCCGACGCCGGCACGCGCCCCGACCGACGCCCCCGCGTCGGTGGCGGTACGCCGTGCCGACCGCCGGGCGCCGACCCCGCAGAGCACGTCGGCCCGGACCCCCGGCCCGACATCGCCGCCCCCACCGGCGGCGCGACCGTTACAGGGAGACAGGACAGCCGTGGCACCACCTCAGGGACAGATGCGCCCCGGGCGGCAGCTCGCCGTACTCGGGTTCATCTTCGTCGTCCTCTATCTTTTGGTGTTCTTCTCGGGCGGCGCCAGCGGCGGCTGGAAGGACCGGCTGGAGCCCCGGCTCGGCCTGGACCTGATCGGCGGCACCCGGCTGACGCTCGAGGCCACCAACAGCATCGACGGCAAGCCCCCGACCTCGGAGAACCTCGAAGAGGCGCGGCAGATCATCGAGAGCCGGGTCAACGCCTACGGCGTGGCCGAGGCCGAGGTGGTCACCGAGGGCGACCGGAACATCGTCATCTCCCTGCCCGGTCAGAACCGCGAGCTGACCGACGTCGGCAGCGCGGCGGAGCTGCGCTTCCGCAAGGTGCTCAAGGCCGCGGACGGCAGCGGCGCGGCCACCGCCCCGACGGCGGCCCCGACCCCCGCCCCCTCCGGCAGCGCCTCGCCGGCGCCCTCGGGCAGCGCGTCGCCGGCGCCGTCGGGCAGTGCGTCGCCGAAGGTCACCTCCTCGCCGAGCGCCGGTGGCCAGGGCGGCGGCGCCCCCGCGCCGAGCGCCAGCGCCACCCCCTCGGCCCCGGCCTCGCCGAGCGCTCCGGCCGCCTCGCCGAGCGCCAGCGCCGCCCCGGTGCCGCAGAGCGTCCAGGAGCAGCGCAACGCCGTCGAGAAGAAGGTGGGACCGGCGGCCTGGGCCGCCGCGAGCGCCCTGCAGGCCCCGGCCGACCTCACCGCCGACCCGTCCCTGGCGGAGAAGCTCAAGCCGTTCGGCGCGCTCTCCCCGCAGGAGATCGCGGTGCTGACGCCGCAAATGCAGTTCAACGTCCCGACCATCACCTGCGCCCAGCTGGACAAGCGGCCGGCCGCGTCGATCAAGGACGAGAAGCAGCAGGCGGTCGCCTGTGAGGACGGCGCGGCCAAGTACCTGCTCGACGTGGCGAAGGTGGTCGGCACCGACGTCGACGACGCCAACGCCGTGCTCGACGAGGCCAGCGCCTGGGTGGTCAGCCTGAACTTCACCGGCGACGGCCAGGACAAGTGGACCGAGCTGACCCGCGAGGCGTTCAACAACACCGGTGGCGCCTGCGACCAGACCGCGCTCGGCCAGGACGGCAAGTGCCGGGTGGCGGTCGTGCTGGACAACGAGATCGTCTCCTCGCCCGAGATCCAGGGCGTGCTGACCGGTGACTCGCAGATCACCGGCAACTTCACCAGCACCGATGCCAACAAGCTGGCCAGCCAGCTGCGGTACGGCGCGCTGCCGGTGACCTTCGAGCCGCAGGAGCAGCAGAACGTCACCGCCACCCTGGGCGACAGCCACCTGCGCGCGGGCCTGCTCGCCGCGGGTATCGGCATGCTGCTGGTCATCGTCTACTCGTTCTTCTACTACCGGCTGCTGGGCTCGGTGATCTTCCTGAGCCTGGTGCTCTCGGCGGCGCTGGTCTTCGGCGCGCTGGTGGTGCTCGGCCGGCAGATCGGCTTCACCCTGACCCTCGCCGGCATCGCCGGCATGATCGTCTCCCTCGGTGTGGCGGCGGACTCCTTCGTCATCTACTTCGAGCGGCTCAAGGACGAGATCCGGGAAGGGCGCAGCCCGCGCAGCGCGGTGCCGCGCGCCTGGATCCGGGCCCGCCGGACGATCATCTCGGCGAACGCGATCACCCTGATGTCCGCCGTGGTGCTCTACGTCGTCTCCGTCGGTACGGTGAAGGGCTTCGCCTTCGCCCTCGGCCTGGCGACGGTGCTGGACCTGATCGTGGTCTTCCTCTTCCGGCACCCGATCATGACGATGTTCGCCCGTACCCGGGCGTTCCTGTCCCCGCGGGTCAGCGGTCTCGGCCGGGCCCTGCCGGCCCGGTCGGCCGAGCAGGACTCGCCCCGCACCCCGCGCGTCAAGGAGGCCTGAGATGGCTAAGAGTGGTCTCGCGAGCCGGCTCTACCGCGGTGAGGCCGGGCTCGACATCGTCGGCCGGCGCAAGCTGTGGTTCGCCGTGGCCGGTGCGCTGGTGCTGATCGCGGTGCTCAGCTTCGCGGTGCGTGGGTTCAGCCTCGGCATCGAGTTCGCCGGCGGCAACTCGTTCCAGGTGCCGGCCAGCGTCGGCACGCTGGAGCAGGCCGAGGAGAAGGTCGGCGCCGCGCTCGCGGCCGAGGGCGGCGACGCCGAGGTGGTGACCGCGCAGAAGGTCGGCAGCACCAGCGGCGAGTACTACGAGCTGCGTACCTCGCAGCTCACCCCGGAGCAGGCCACCGAGGTCAAGGCCGAGATGGCCCGGGAGTTCGGGATCAACGCCGACCAGATCAGCGGCAACCAGGTCAGCGAGGCGTGGGGCGAGCAGGTCACCTCGCGCGCCCTGCTCGGTCTGATCATCTTCGTCGCGGTGGTGGCGATCTACCTGATCCTGCGTTTCGAGTGGCGGATGGCGGTCGCCGCGATCGTCTCGCTGTTCATGAACCTCTTCCTCACCGCGGGCATCTACTCGCTGGTCGGCTTCGAGGTCACCCCGTCGACCATCATCGGCTTCCTCACGATCCTGGGCTTCGCGCTCTACGACGTGGTGGTGGTCTTCGACAAGGTGCAGGAGAACACTCGCGGCATCACCGCGAACAACAACCAGACGTACGGCGATGCGGCCAACCTGGCGCTCAACCAGAGCCTGATGCGGTCGCTGAACACCTCGGTGGTCGCCCTGCTCCCCGTCGGTGGCCTGCTCTTCATCGGTGCCGGCCTGCTCGGCGCGGGCACCCTGAAGGACCTCGGCCTGGTGCTCTTCGTCGGTATGGCGGTGGCGTTCCTGACCTCGATCCTGCTGGCCACCCCGCTGCTGGTGCTGCTGAAGAACTACGACCCGCGGATCCAGGCGCACAACAAGCGGGTGCTG
This sequence comes from Micromonospora sp. U56, assembly GCF_018070095.1. NCBI lineage: Bacteria > Bacillati > Actinomycetota > Actinomycetes > Micromonosporales > Micromonosporaceae > Micromonospora > Micromonospora sp. U56. The sequence goes on along the minus strand of NZ_JAGPYL010000054.1, from coordinate 8,726 downwards.
GCCCGGCGGGGTGCGATCGCCCGGGGCGAGCTGGCCCCGAAGGGCGCGCCCCGCGCGGCCGAGGGCGCCGACGAGTCGATCGACTCCGACGCGGCGGCTCTGGCCGGCACGGCGCCGAAGGTGGGCGCCCGTCCCGCCGGCAAGCGCCCGACCGGCGCCCGGGGCGGCCGTCCCAGCGGGGGCGGCGGCAACCGGCCGGGTGGCGCCAAGCGGCGCTGACCCGGGCGGGGACACCCGGTAGGAATCGACCCGACGGCGTCCTTCATGCTGTGCGAGCGGCATGGAGGACGCCGTCATCGTTGGAGGGAGCACCGTGACGGAGACCCACAGCACCGTGGTACGGGGGGACAGCGGCCCGCAGGTCGCCCGGCTGGTGGCCAGCCGGGTGTTGGACGTGCCGGACTTCCCCAAGCCCGGCGTCATGTTCAAGGACCTGATGCCGCTCTTCGCCGACGGTGCGGTGTTCCGCGAGGTGATCGACGGGATCGTCGAGTACCACGGGCGTGACTCGTTCGACATCGTGGTCGGCATCGAGGCCCGCGGCTTCGTGATCGCCGCCGCCATCGCGTACGCCACCGGGGTGGGCGTGGTGCCGGTGCGCAAGGCCGGCAAGCTGCCCCGCGCCGCGTACGCCGCCTCGTACGCGCTGGAGTACGGTGAGGCGACCCTGGAGGTGCACCAGGACGCCTTCACCGCCGGGCACCGGGTGCTGGTGGTCGACGACGTGCTGGCCACCGGCGGCACCGCCGAGGCCACCCTCGACCTGGTCGAGCGGGCCGGCGGCACGGTGGCCGGTTTCACCGTTCTGCTGGAGCTGGGCTTCCTGGAGGGCCGCAAGAAGCTCGCCGGGCGCCCGGTCCATGCCCTGCTGACCGTTTGACCCCCATGCCGTCGGACGGACCCGGTGCGGACCGTCCGGCGGAGCGGCACCGCACCCACCGTGCGGGTAGCATTGCCCTTTGCTGACCGGGCGGTTCCCCGTCCGGCGGCGAAGGACCAGACCGGCCGGAGCCACGGCCGGTGTTTTCCGGCGAGCGGTGAGGAGGCCGGTGTCCCACGATGTCGTCCCTCCGGTGGAGGGCACGGTGCACCCGACAGGCGACGCTGACGGCTCGGTGACCGACCGGAAGAGCAACCCGCCGGCCCGTGTGACGGGTGCCGTTGACGGCGCCGTTGCCGAGGCCGTCGACGCCGGCGCGCCCGTGGCGCCGCTGCCGACCGTCGGCGAAGCTTCGCCGACCGGAGGTTTCGCCCTCTCCAACGCGCCGACCGGCCGTCGGGTGCGGGCCCGGCTGGCCCGGTTCAACGCGCCCTGGCAGAGTTCGCAGGTCAGCGAGGTGCTGGAGCCGCTGATCTCCACCCACCGGGAGAACCACCCCAAGGCCGACGCGCGGCTGCTGCAGCGCGCCTTCGACACCGCTGCCCGCTGGCACTCCGGTCAGTACCGCAAGTCCGGCGACCCGTACATCACCCACCCGCTGGCCGTGGCCACCATCCTGGGCAACCTGGGCATGGACACCACCACCCTGGTCGCCGCGCTGCTGCACGACACGATCGAGGACACCGAGTACACCCTCGACCAGATGCGCGCGGACTTCGGCCCGGAGGTCACCCTGCTGGTCGACGGGGTGACCAAGCTCGACAAGGTCAAGCTCGGCGACGCGGCCAAGGCGGAGACCATCCGCAAGATGGTCGTGGCGATGGCCAAGGACCCGCGGGTCCTGGTGATCAAGCTGGCCGACCGGCTGCACAACATGCGTACCCTGACCTTCCTGCCCCGCCCCAAGCAGGAGCAGAAGGCCAAGGAGACGCTGGAGATCCTCGCCCCGCTGGCGCACCGACTCGGTATGAACACGATCAAGTGGGAGCTGGAGGACCTCGCCTTCGGCACGCTGTTCCCGAAGCGGTTCGAGGAGATCAACCGCCTGATCGGGGAGCACCAGCCGCAGCGCGAGGCGCTGCTGCGCCAGGTGACCCAGAAGGTGCAGACCGACCTGAAGGCCGCCAAGATCAAGGCGGAGACCACCGGCCGGCCGAAGCACCTCTACTCGATCTACCAGAAGATGATCGTGCGGGGTCGCGACTTCAACGACATCTACGACCTGGTGGGTGTGCGGATTCTGGTCGACACGGTGCGGGACTGCTACGCGGCGCTGGGGGTCATCCACGCCAACTGGCAGCCGGTGCCGGGCCGGTTCAAGGACTACATCGCCATGCCCAAGTTCAACATGTACCAGTCGCTGCACACGACGGTCATCGGGCCCACCGGCAAGCCGGTGGAGATGCAGATCCGCACCTACGCGATGCACCGCACCGCCGAGTTCGGCATCGCCGCGCACTGGAAGTACAAGGAGCACAAGGGCACCCAGATCGTCGGCCCGCCGGCGCACATCGACGAGATGACCTGGCTGCGCCAGCTGCTGGACTGGCAGCGGGAGGCGGCGGACCCGAGCGAGTTCCTCGACGCGCTGCGCTTCGACCTGTCCAGCCAGGAGGTGTACGTCTTCACCCCGAAGGGTGACGTCATCCCGCTGCCGACCGGCTCGACGCCGGTGGACTTCGCGTACGCGGTGCACACCGAGGTCGGGCACAAGTGCATCGGGGCGCGGGTCAACGGCAAGCTGGTGCCGCTGGAGTCGACGCTGTCCAACGGCGACGTGATCGAGATCTTCACCTCGAAGTCCGACACGGCCGGCCCGACGCAGGACTGGCTGGGCTTCGTCAAGAGCCCCCGGGCCCGCACCAAGATCCGCCAGTACTTCAACAAGGAGCGGCGCGAGGAGGCGATCGAGGCCGGCAAGGACGCGATCGTCAAGGCGATGCGCAAGCAGGGCATGCCGTTGCAGCGGATGCTCACCTCGGACGCGCTGATGGCGATCGCCCGGGACCTGCACCTCGCCGACGTCGCCTCGCTCTACGCGGCGGTCGGCGACAGCCAGGTCTCCGCCCAGTCGGTGGTGCAGAAGCTGATGGCCACCTACGGGGGCGAGGAGGGCGCGGCGGAGGACATCGCCGAGACCGCGGTCGCCACCCGGCCGCCGCCCAGCCGGCAGAGCAGTGCGGACCCGGGCGTCGTGGTCCGGGGCGTCAGCGACGTCTGGATCAAGCTGGCCCGCTGCTGCACCCCGGTGCCGCCGGACGCGGTCTTCGGCTTCGTCACCCGCTCCGGCGGGGTGAGCGTGCACCGCGACGACTGCGCCAACGCCGAGGACCTGCGGGCGCAGAGCGAGCGGGTGGTCGAGGTCAGCTGGAAACTCACCTCCGCCTCGACGTTCCTGGTCGCCATCCAGGTCGAGGCGCTGGACCGGCACAAGCTGCTCGCCGACGTCACCCGGGTGCTCTCCGACGAGCGGGTCAACATCCTCTCCGCCACCGTCACCACCACCCGCGACCGGGTGGCGGTGAGCCGGTTCAGCTTCGAAATGGCCGACCCGAAGCACCTGGGCCACCTGCTGGCCGCGGTGCGCAAGGTCGACGGCGTCTTCGACGCGTACCGGGTCACCTCGGGGGCCTGAGGCAGCAACGACAAGCGCCCGCCGGCTCGGCCGGCGGGCGGGCGCTTCGTCGTACGGGTGGGTCAGCCCTGGATGTCGCTCATCGCCAGCTTGGTGATGACGACCTCCTTCTTGGGGTGGCCGCCGCCGGCCTGCTGGGCGAAGGCCTTGTCGTCGCCGGCCGCCGCGACCTGCTTGACCAGGTCCATGCCGCCGGTGACGGTGCCCAGCACGGTGTAGTTCGGGTCGAGCTGCGAGTCGCCGTAGACGATGAAGAACTGGCTGCCGGTGCTGCCCGGCTGGCCCGAGTTGGCCATCGCGATGACGCCGTCCGGGTACGCGGGGCGCTTGTCGGTCGGCAGGTTCTCCTCGGCCAGGTTGTACGCCGGGCCGCCGGTGCCGTCGGTCTCCCGCCAGCCCTTGCCGGCCGCGCTCGGGTCGCCGCACTGGAGCACCTTGATGCCCTCGGTGACCAGCCGGTGGCACTTGCTGTTGTCGAAGAAGCCCTTGCTGGCCAGGTGGGTGAAGCTGCCCGCGGTGCAGGGCACCGCCGCGCGGTCGATCTTGGCGGTGATCGGGCCCAGGTTGGTGTCGATCGTCATCGTCTGGGTGCCGATGTTCTTCTGCTGGGCCGGCGGCAGTCCGACGTCCTTGATCTGCGCGGTCCGACCCTCCTTCGGCGCCTCGGTGTACGCGCACTGCGTGAAGCCCGGGGCGCCCGCGGTGTCCTGCTTCTGGTCGTCGTCACCGCCGAGGGTCGTCGCCAGCCAGACGCTGCCGGCGACCACGAGCAGCAGGACCGCAGCGGCCCCGACGATCGCCTGCGTCTGCCGGCGCTTGCGGGCCCTGGCCGCGCGCTCGGCCATCTCCCGCTCGAGCCGGGCCCGCGCCGCCGCGCGCTGCCGCTCTCTCGTGGACGTCACGGTCACTCCTCCTGGACTATGTGGCGCGGTCGCCGCCGCGTACGGGTGGTGTGGTCCGGCTCAGCCGGCGCTGGGGCTGGCCGACGGGGCGCCGGAAGCCGGGCTCGTCGGGGCCGGGGCCGCCGCCGTGCTCGGCTCGCCGACGGTGAGCTTCTGCAGCAGCACGTCGGTCTTCGGCTTGACCTTGGCCCCGGTCCCATTGTCCACGGTCGGCAGGGCGCCGATCTTCTCGATCACGTCGAGCCCGCCGGTGACCCGGCCGATGACCGGGTAGGTCGGCTTGGCCGGGTTGAAGTCCTTGAAGAAGACGAGGAACTGGCTGCCGTTGTTGCCCGGCGGGTTCCCGATCATGGCGATCGTGCCCTTCGGGTACGCCGGCGGCTCGCCGGGGGCCGGGCTGGCCGAGGGGCTCGCCTCGGGCACGGTGGGGACGTTCTCGTCGTAGAACGAGTACGTCGGGCCGCCCAGGCCGGTGCCGCTGGGGTCGCCGCAGCGCAGCGCCCCCTCGGTGGTGATCTCGTGGCACGTGGTGTTGTCGTAGAACGACCGGGTCGCCAGGTGGGCGATGCTCGCCCCGGCGCACGGCGCGCCGGCGAGGTCGAGCTCGGCCGTGATCGGGCCGCCCTGGTTGGTGTTGATCGTCATCGGCCGGCTGCCCGAGGTGGGCAGGCCGCTGGTGGCCGGGGTGCCGACGTCCTTGAGGTTGGTGTTCGCGGTGGCGTCCTGCGGCGTCCAGAGGCAGACGTCCTGGGCGGCCTGCTGCTTCGGGTCGCGGTCGAAGGCGCCCAGCGCCCAGGCGGAGCCGACCACGATCAGCGCCAGCACGACCGCGACGCCCACGCCGGCCTGGATCTGCCGGCGCCGCCGGGTCGCGGCGGCCCGCCGGGCCAGCTGCCGGTCGAGCTTCTCCCGTGCCAGCTTGCGCTGCCGGTCCCTGCTGGAAGCCACTCGTGCTTTCCTTCCTCTGCCCTGGTCGTCACCGGCGGTCGGGCCGCTCGCGTCCCCGTGAAGCAGGTGCGCCACGCCACACGCCCGCCAGAGTGTACGGGTAGCCGCTGGGAAAGTGGTGTACGAGGTCGGGGCTGGGTTTATCGGAGTGCGTCACTGTGCCGGACGGGGTGTGCGGGACCGGTGGGTCACGGATATCGGTTCGCCGCGGCGGCTAGGCTGCGGAGGGAACGACGTACCGACGGAAGGGGAGCGGACGTGCTCGTGGCCGGCTTTCCCGCGGACGCCTTCGGCACCAACTGCTACGTGGTGGCGACCGCTCCGGGGGAGCAGTGCGTGGTGGTCGACCCCGGCATCGGGGTGCTCGACCGGCTCGACGCCGTGCTCGCCGAACACCGCCTGCACCCGGCCGCGGTGCTGCTCACCCACGGCCACCTCGACCACACCTTCTCGGTGGCGCCGGTCTGCGGCGCGCGGGGCATCCCCGCGTACGTCCACCCGGACGACCGGGAGCTGCTCGCCGACCCGGCCAAGGGGCTCTCCGCGGACCTCGCCCAACTCTTCGGCGGCCGGCTGCCGTACACGGAGCCGGACGACGTGGCCGAGCTGACCGGCGGCGCGACGCTGGCGCTGGCCGGGTTGGAGATCACCGTCGACCACGCCCCCGGCCATACCGGCGGGTCGGTGCTGTTCCGGCTGCCCGGCGCCGGCTCGCCCTGGGAGGCCGAGCAGATCTGCCTCTCCGGTGACGTGCTCTTCGCCGGCTCGATCGGCCGCACCGACCTGCCGGGCGGCAGCATGCCCCGGATGCTGACCAGCCTGCGGGAGAAGGTCCTTCCGCTGGCGGACGACACGGTCGTCCTGCCCGGCCACGGCCCCGCGACCACCATCGGCCGCGAGCGCGCGACCAACCCGTACCTCGCCGAGGTGGCGGGGGACGGTGCCGCGCGCCCGGCCGCGCCCGCCCGCGGCCTGTAGCCGCGCCCACGACCTCCGCGCGCCGCTGCGCGCGGGACGCAAGGAGTACGCCATGAGTAAGCCCACGCCCATCTCCGGCTTCCCGGAGTGGACGCCCGGCCAGCGGATGATCGAGCAGTTCGTGCTCGACCGGATCCGCGCCACCTTCGAGCTGTACGGCTTCGCGCCGCTGGAGACCCGCTCGGTCGAGCCGCTGGACCAGCTGCTGCGCAAGGGGGAGACCTCGAAGGAGGTCTACGTGCTGCGCCGGTTGCAGGCCGCGGTCGACGACCCGGCCGGCGACGACGCGCTCGGCCTGCACTTCGACCTGACCGTGCCGTTCGCCCGGTACGTGCTGGAGAACGCCGGCAAGCTGCAGTTCCCGTTCCGCCGCTACCAGATCCAGAAGGTGTGGCGGGGTGAGCGCCCGCAGGAGGGCCGCTACCGCGAGTTCCTCCAGGCCGACATCGACATCGTCGACCGGGACACCCTGCCCGCGCACTACGAGGCGGAGATGCCGCTGGTCATCGGCGACGCGCTGCGCTCGCTGCCGATCCCGCCGGTGCGCATCCAGGTCAACAACCGCAAGATCTGCGAGGGCTTCTACCGGGGTGTCGGGCTGACCGACCCGGAGGCGGCGCTGCGCGCGGTCGACAAGCTCGACAAGATCGGGCCGGCCCGGGTCGCCGAGCTGCTGGCCGAGACGGCCGGGGCGAGCGAGGCGCAGGCCAAGGCGTGCCTGGCGCTGGCCGAGATCTCCGCGCCGGACGCCTCGTTCGCCGACGCGGTGCGCGCCCTCGGGGTCACCGACCCGCTGCTCGACGAGGGGATCGAGGAGCTGGTCGCGGTGGTGGAGACCGCCGCCGCGCACTCGCCGGGGCTCTGCGTGGCCGACCTGCGCATCGCCCGCGGCCTCGACTACTACACCGGCACCGTCTACGAGACGCAGATGATCGGCTACGAGCGGTTCGGTTCGATCTGCTCCGGCGGTCGCTACGACAACCTGGCCAGCTCCGGGGCCGTCCGGTTCCCCGGGGTGGGCATCTCGATCGGGGTGACCCGGCTGCTCGGGCTGCTCTTCGGCGCCGATGCGCTCTCGGTCTCCCGGGCCGTGCCAACCTGCGTCCTGGTCGCTGTCATCAGCGAGGACGCGCGGCCGGCCAGCAACCGGGTCGCCGAGGCGCTGCGCTCCCGCGGGGTGCCGACCGAGGTGTCGCCGAGCGCGGCGAAGTTCGGCAAGCAGATCCGGTACGCCGAGCGGCGCGGCATCCCGTACGTCTGGTTCCCCGGCGCGGAGGGGGCGGCGGACGAGGTGAAGGACATCCGGTCCGGCGAGCAGATCGCCGCCGCGGCGGGGGAGTGGACGCCGCCCCGGGAGGACCTCAAACCGCTGGTCAGCTGAGGTACTACTCGCGCGTACGCTCGCGGGGCCCTACGGTAGCGTAAGTTACGCCACCGTAGGGAGATCCGCATGAGCACCGCCCCGCTGAGTCAGACCGCCCTGCTCCTCGAACTCGAAGCCGTGGTGGAGAAGAACCTCGACCGCCACCTGTCGATCGCCAAGGAGTGGTTCCCGCACGAGTACGTCCCGTGGAGCGAGGGACGCACGTTCGACGGGCCGCTCGGCGGCGAGCCCTGGTCGGAGTCGGACTCGACGATTCCCGACGTGGCCCGCACCGCGCTGATCGTCAACCTGCTGACCGAGGACAACCTGCCCTCGTACCACCACGAGATCGCCACCCTCTTCGGCCGGGACGGGGCCTGGGGCACCTGGGTGCACCGGTGGACCGCCGAGGAGGGTCGGCACGGCACCGCGATCCGGGACTACCTGACGGTGACCCGGGCGGTGGACCCGGTCGCCCTGGAACGGGCCCGGATGACGCACATGTCGGCCGGCTACGAGAACGTGCACGGCGACGAGGTGCTGCACTCGCTGGCGTACGTGTCGTTCCAGGAGCTGGCCACCCGGATCTCGCACCGCAACACCGGCCGGGTCACCGGCGACCCGGCCTGCGAGGCGTTGCTGGCCCGGGTGGCCGCCGACGAGAACCTGCACATGGTCTTCTACCGCAACCTGCTCGGCGCGGCCTTCGAGCTGGCCCCGAGCCAGGCGATGCGCGCGGTCGCCGACGTGGTGGCCGACTTCCAGATGCCCGGCGTCGGCATCGAGGGCTTCGCCCGAAAGTCGGTGGCGATCGCCCTGGCCGGCATCTACGACCTGCGCCAGCACCGCGACGACGTGGTGCAGCCGGTGCTGCGCCAGTGGGACGTCTTCAACGTCACCGGCCTGGACGCCGACGGCGAGGCCGCCCGCGACCAGATCGCCGGCCACCTCGACGACCTGGAGCGGGCCGCGTCCCGCTACGAGGAGACGCGCGCCGCCCGCGAGGCCCGCCTCGCCACC
>NZ_JAGPYL010000053.1:0-44421 GCF_018070095.1 Micromonospora sp. U56 | reverse complement strand
GGATGGGCTTCGACGCCCAGATGCTCCGGGACACCTCCGAGACGACCAAGGCGCGCATCGGCTGGCCCGCGTACGTGATGGGTGCCGCGAAGCACCTGCGGGACCGGCCGATGCGCGTCTCGATCCGCATCGACGACCGGCCGCCGCTGCGCCGCCGGGCCCGCTCCGTGCTGGTCGCCAACGTCGGCCGGCTCCAGGGCGGGGTGCGCCTGCTCACCGACGCCGAGCCCGACGACGGCTGGCTCGACGTGGCCGTGCTCACCCCCCGTACGCTCGGCCACTGGCTGGCCATGGGCTGGGCCCTGGTGCGCCGGCGCGGCAGCGTGCCCCGGATGGAGGTCTTCCGGGCCCGCCGGGTGCAGATCACCAGCAACCGGGCCCAGCCCCGGGAGCTCGACGGCGACCTGATCGAGCCCGGCCGCTCGCTGGCCGCCGAGATCAAGCCGCAGTCGCTCTGGCTCTGCGTGCCGCGCCCCGAGCGCCACCCCGACCTGACGATGGACGCCGAGGCGGCGGCGGAGCGGGGCGAGCGGCTGATCGAGGAGGCGCGCCGTGAGTAGCACCAAGCTCGTCCCCGAAACCCGGCTGATGGCGGAGGACGACCTCTCCGCCGACGACGCCTGGCGCACCCTGCGCCGGCAGGGCGGCTGGTGCCTGCTGCGCGACGCCTTCATCCGGTTCCGCTACGGCGACGGCTTCAGCCACTCCCGGGCGTTCGCCCTCCAGCTCTGCCTCGCCGTGGTGCCGTTCATGATCGCGTTGACCGGTCTGATCAGCGAACTCGGCGTGGAGGAGGGCGGCCAGGTGGTCGCCGACACCGTGCTGGCCCTCACCCCCGGGCAGAGCGAGTCGGTGGTCCGCGAGCTGCTCGGCGACGGCGAGCGCACCGAGCGGGCCGGCGAGCTGGCCCTGACCCTCGGTCTGTTCACCGGGCTGGTGGCGCTGACCACCACGATGGCCCAGATCGAACGCGGCGCCAACCGGATCTACGGCGTGGAGCGGGACCGCCCGGCCCTGGCCAAGTACGTCCGGGCCGCCGTCCTCGCGGTGACCGCCGGCGGGCCGGCGCTGGCCGGCTTCCTGATCCTGGTCGGCGGCGGGGCGATCGGCGACTCCGTGCAGCGGCACTACGAGTGGGGCGCGTTCGCCCACGGCTTCTGGGACGTGATCCGCTGGCCGCTGAGCCTCGGGCTGACCGTGCTCGCCGTGGCGGTGCTCTTCCGGCACTCGCCCCGCCGCAACCAGCCCGGCCTGTCCTGGCTCTTCTTCGGCGCCGGCATCGCCACCGCGCTCTGGTGGCTGGCCAGCCTGCTGCTCGCCGGGTACGTCACGTTCAGCGACGGGTTCGGTCAGACCTACGGCGCGCTGACCGGCATGATGGCCCTGCTGCTCTGGGCCAACCTCACCGGCATGGCGCTCTTCGGCGGGCTGGCCTTCGCCGCCCAGCTGGAGGCGATGCGGATCGGGGTGCAGGAGCCGGCCCAGCCGGACCTCTGGGAGCCCGAGGCCGAGCGTGAGGAGCTGCACGACACCTCGCTGTAGACCCCCGTTCCGACACCCCCGGTGTACGCGGAGCCCCGATCGGGTACAGCGCTCCGCCAGGAGCGAGAGGGAGGCTGCCGTGAGCGCGGTCATCGACGTGTTACGACGACCCCTGGGTCATTTCACCGAGCGGACGCTCGCCGGCCTGGCACTCGTGCTCGGGACCGGCGTCGGGTTCGGGCTGCTGCTGGTGCTGGTTCGGGTCCGCTGGACCCCGCTCTACGACGTCGACCACGGCGTGGCGGCCTGGCTCAACGATCTGGTCGCGCCGCACGGGCCGCTGGTGACCGTGCTCAACGCCCTCACCGACCTCGGCGGCCGGGCGGTGATCATCTGGCTGGTCTCGGTCGCCGTGCTCGGGCTGCTGATCCGCCGACAGGGCCGGCTCGCGGTGTTCCTGATCGTGACCGGGCTCGGCGCGCTGATCCTCGACCCGGCGCTCAAGACCCTGGTCGACCGGTTGCGCCCCGAGGTGGAGGTGCCGATCGGCAGCTACGCCGGGGACAGCTTCCCCAGCGGCCACGCGTTGGGCTCCTTCGTCGCGTACGGGGCGCTGCTGCTGGTGTTCCTGCCGGCCCTGTCGCCCCGCTGGCGCAAGCCGGCGATCGCCCTGGTCGCCCTGCTCGTCTTCCTCATCGGGCTGACCCGGATCGCGCTCGGCGTGCACTTCGTCTCCGACGTGCTCGGGGCCTGGCTGCTCGGTGCCGCCTGGCTCGGCGTCACCGCCTACGCCTTCCGGCTGTGGCGGCTGGAGCGCGGCCGCCGGGTGCCGGCGCTGACCGAGGGGCTGGAGCCGGAGGCCGCGCACGAGGTCGCCCCCGCACCCGACGAGGCGCATCTGCTGCCGCACCCCCGGGCCGCCGCCTTCGAGCTGCTGGTCGGCTGGGTGCTGGTGCTCGGCGCGCTCTACGGCTTCGGGATGTTCGTCAGCTACCACGCCGGCGGGACCTTCTTCGCCACCCTGGACACGGAGGTGCCGAGGTGGTTCGCCGAGCACCGCACCCCAGGCCGGGACGCGGTCAGCCACTGGTGGAGCAAGGCCGGCGACACCCACGCCATCCTGCTCATCTCGCTGGTCTTCTGCCCGCTCGTGCTGGCGGTGTGGCGGCGCTGGCGGCCGGTGCTCTTCGTGGCGCTGACCATGTTCGGCGAGTTGAGCCTCTTCCTCGCCTCCGCCGCGGCGGTGGACCGGCCGCGCCCGCCGGTGGAGAACCTCGACGGCCCCATGCCGACCTCCTCCTTCCCCTCCGGCCACATCGCGGCGACGATCTGCGTCTGGGTGGCGATCACGCTGATCGTCCTGCCGCGTACCGACCGCTGGTGGCGCTGGCTGTTCGTGGCCCTGGCCGTGATCATGCCGGTCGGGGTGGCCGTCTCCCGGATGTACCGGGGCATGCACCACCCGACGGACTTCATGGGCGCGATCCTGCTCAGCGCGCTCTGGATCGGGCTGCTCTACTGGGTGGTCCGCCCCAACGCCGACGTCTACGAGGGCAACCGGCCGGCGATCGAGTCGGAGCAGGTCGGCGAGCTCGACGACGAGCTGGCCAAGGCCGCCCGGCCGCAGTGACGACGCCGGCCATGCTGCGCGTGATGACCTGGAACATCAGGACCGGCGGTCGGGACCGCACCGGGCCCGACCGGCGGGACCTCGTGGTCGGGGTGGTCACCGCGCAGCGGCCGGACGTGCTGGCCCTGCAGGAGCTGCGGGGCTTCGACCGGGGTGGGCTGCTCGACGACGTGGCGGGCCGGCTGGGGATGCGTCCGCACCTGGCCCCCTCCTGCTTCGGGCAGCCGGTGGCCGTGCTGGTCCGCCCGCCGCTGCGGGTGCTGGCCGCCGGCCGGGTACGCCGGCCGTTCCACCACGCCGCCGCCTGGGTACGGGTGGACACCGGGCAGGGGCCGTTGACGATGTTCAGCACCCACCTCAACCCGTACTCGGGGGGCCGGCGACGGATGGAGGCGGACTGGCTGGCGGCCGCCGTGCGACGTACCGGCGGTCGGCTGGCGCTGCTCGCCGGCGACCTGAACACGCTGGAGCCCACGGCGGAGCACGCCGACCGGCTGGCGGGCCTGCCGCTGCACTACCGCCGCCGGCACCTGCGCCGCGACGGCCGCACCGTGGACACCCGGGCCGTTACCCGGCTGCTCGACGCCGGCCTGGTCGACCTCTGGCCGGCCCGCGCCGCCGGCGCGCCCGAGGCGGACGGCCACACCGTGCCGACCCGGCACGGCGGGGCGGAGTTCGCCGGCATGCGACTGGACTACCTGCTCGGCACCGCGCCGGTCGCCGCGCTGACCCGCGAGGTGCGGGTGGTCCGTGGCGGGGAGGCCGACCGGGCCTCCGACCACTACCCGGTCGTCGCCGAGCTGGACCTGCGCCCGGCCTGACCCGCTGGCCGCCGGGCGTGCGCGGCGGTTGATCGGCATCGGTTGCGGCGGGTCGCGGCATCCTCGCCGCTGGTCACCGCGACACGCCGCAGGTCGTGTCGATCGACGTCGTCCGGGCCGCCACCCGGCAGGCGCCGGCCGCCGGGGCTGCGCCGCTGAACCCCCGGATGCAACCCTTCACACCGTCACGGCCATCACCTGGGTGACAGCGCTGACGACGCGGGGGAGCGACCGATGCACGGCAGGACCGACCTCGACCTGGTACGGCCGCTCTTCCGGACGGACTGGCTGCCCGACGGGATGACCCACCGGACGTGCGCCAGCCACCGGGGGGAGCGGTCCCTGATCGCCTGGGAGGGCCCGGCGACCGGCCCGATGGCCGGCAGTCGGGTGCTGTCGGTGCGGGTGGGGTCCGCCGTGGACGCGTCCGCCAGCCACCGCGGTTGGCGGCGCGGCCCGGACGTGTCCGTGCAGGGCCGCGCGGCCCAGCTGTACGCCGACCCGGATCAGGGGCACACCTCGCTGACCTGGCAGCACCGGCCCGGCGCGGCGGTGACCGTCCTGGGCACCAATCTGCCCGTCCCGGCGGCGACGCTGCGGCGGATCGCCGACGGGCGGGTGTGGACGGAGGAGCCCGTCCGGGTGCCCTTCCTCGCTGTGGCCCCGGCCGACGGCGCGCGCTGGGAGGCGACGGTGGTCGACTGGCGCGACGGCCGGTGGCACCGGGCGCGGTGCGGGTACCGGGTCATCGGCGCGGCGGGGCCGCACGAGGACCTGACCGTCGGCGTGGTGCGGGCCGGCACGACGGCCGCCGGACGAGCGGTGGACGCGGCGCCGGGCGGCCTCGGGGCGTACCGGGTGGGTGGGCTGGGCGAGGAGTGCGCCGGCGAGGTCGTGGCACTCACCATCCGGGGGCTCGCCGCGCTCGGTGGGCCGGAGGGCGCCCTCGCCCTCGCCGCCGCCGTGCGGCTGGTCGACCGCCCCGGCGACGAGTCCGCCTGGCGGCTTCCGTGAGCCGTGCAACCGTTGCGGGCCCCGTGCCCATCCGTACGGTGAGGACGCCGGTGTCCGGGAACGGGGAGTGGTCGATGCACGCCACGCAACGGCAGGAGTACGTCGAGTTCGTCGAGGCGGCGACACCGAGGCTGCGCCGGACGGCGTACCTGCTGACCGGTGACACGCACCGGGCCGACGACGTGGTGCAGCAGACCCTGACCCGCCTCTACGTGAAGTGGGGCCGGGCGCGGGGCGCCGACGACGTCGGCGCGTACGTGCACCGGATGCTGGTCAACGCGTTCCGGCAGGAGCGCCGCTCCCGGTGGTTCGGCGTGCAGCTCTTCGAGCGGGCACCCGAGCCCGAGTCCCGTGGTGGCTCGTCCGGCCCGGACGAGTCCGTCGTGGACGCGGTGGCGGTGCGGGCAGCGCTGGCGGCGGTGCCGCCCGGCCAGCGGGTGGTGCTGGTGCTGCGCTTCTACGCCGACCTGAGCGTGGAGCAGACCGCCGAGGTGCTCGGCTGTTCGACCGGGAACGTGAAGAGCCAGACGGCGCGGGGGCTGGCCGCGCTGCGCAGGCGGCTGCCGCTGGGCGACGGGACGGAGGTGAACCGGTGAACCGGGACGACGAGGCGGTGGTCCGGTCGCTGCTGACCCGGGCGGCGGACGACCTGCCGGCCGGTGGGGTGCCGACGCATTCGCTGCTGGTCGCGGGGGAGCGGGTGGTGCGACGCCGACGGCGGCTCGCCGTGGCCGCCGTCGCGGCGGTGGCCGCCGTCGTGCTGCTCGGGTCGGGCGCCGTGCTGGGCGGGCCGGGCGCGCCCGGCGCTCCCGGCGACGGAGGCGCCCCGACGCCCGATCGGCGCGTTGCGACCGCCACCCCGAGCCGTCCCACCGCGACCCCGGACCGCTCCACCGCCGCCCCGGTCGGCGCCGTCACCACCCAGGGCGAGGCGCCGACGGTGGCGCCCGCGCAGTTCGACCCGACCCGGCGGTCGTTCCGGCTCGGCTGGGTGCCGCCGGGCGCCATCCACCAGGTGAGCCGCACCGGCGCCGCGATCCAGTCCGCGGAGGCGAACGTGCCCGACCCGCTGGTGCAGGGCGGCCCGGTGGAGCCGGGACCGATGATGGGCATCGCCGGATCGGTCACGGTCCGGACGGGTGCGCGGGGAGTCGACATCTTCTCGCCGCAGCGCGGCTCCGGGCGCACCGGTCAGGTGCCCTCGCCGGAGGCTCCCGGTACGCCGGTCGCGCCGGTGGACGGCCATCCGGCCTACCTGCACATGGACCCGGAGCAGGCGCTGCTGTCGTGGCAGTACGCCCCGGACGGCTGGGTCTCCGTCACGGTCCGGAGCCTAAAGCGGCCGGAGGAGGTCGCGCGTCAGGTCGTGGCCGGGCTGACCTGGCAGGACGAGCGCGTCACCGTGCCGTTCCGGCCGGTCGACGTCCCGCCCCGTGCGACGCTCATCGGCGTCGAGCTGCGCACCTGGGAGGGCAGGTGGCTGAACGCCACCGCGAACTACCTCGTGTCCGGCCCGACCGGGGACGAGGGGAACCGTGGGGACCTCACGATCGGCGCGAGCAACGGCATGTACGACGGGGACGGCAGCGACCTGGGCGGCTCCGAGACCCGGGTGGACGGCCGGGTCGCCGCCGCGGTGGACGGGCCGAAGGGCCTGGGCGCCTACCGGGTCGCGCAGGTGCCCGGCTGCCGCGACTGCGTCGTCGAGGTCGGCTCCGAGTCCCCGGCCGCCCTCACGGCGTTGGGTGGCCGCTCCGGGGCCCTGCGCCTGGCCGCCGCCGTCCGCCTGGTCGCCGACTCCACCGATCCGAGGACCTGGCGCCCGCTCTGACCTGAAGGGCGGCGGCGGGCCGGGCTCAGAGGATCACGTTGAGCAGCACCGTCAGCACGACCGAGGCGAGGATCGAGAACAGGATCATCAGCAGGCAGCCGAGGCCGCCGCCGAGGGGTCGGATCTCCGTGTTTCCGATGCGCATGGGTCCACCTTGTCAGCGTCGGGGGCGAGCAGGGCACGGATCGCGTCGGCCACCTGCCGGGGTGCGGTGGTGACCACGTTGTGCGCGGCGCCGGGCACGGTCGCCGCCCGGGCGTGGGGGACCAGCCGGGTCACCTGGGCGCGCCAGGCCGGCGGCACCACGGTGTCCCGGGCGCCGGTCAGCACCAGGGTCGGCGCGGCGACCCGGACCAGGTCCTCCTCCACCCGGTTGTGGACGGAGTGCGACACGGTGGCGGCGACCCGCCAGGGGCGGGCGTCCCACACGTCGCGGAGCAGGACGGGTGCCTGCAGCGGCGCTTCCGCCACGGTGTCCAGCAGCCAGCAGCCAGCGGCCGACCTGGCCCCGGCGGGACCGGGCGGCCGGGTCGCTGGTCGGGCCGGCCAGCACCAGCGCGCGGACCGCCCGGGGGCGGTGGGCCGCCAGCGCGGCGACGACCTCCGCGCCGAACGAGTGCCCCAGCAGGCAGACCGGCGGCAGCCGGTACGCGGCCAGCCAGCCCGCCAGGAACGCGGCGTGCCGGCCGACGTCGTACGCCCGCCCGGGGCGCTCGGTCAGCCCGAAGCCGGGCAGGTCCGGCACGTACACCGGATGGGTGGCCGAGAGCGCGACGGCCAGGGGGGTGAGGTAGCGGTGGGACACCGCGAGCCCGTGCACCAGCACCACCGGCGGCGCGTCGCTGCCCGGGTTCCGGGAGCGACGGGTGTGCGTCCGCAGCCCGTCCACCAGCCGCCACTCGCTGGTGAGGCCGGCGGCCGGGCGGGGTGCGGCCAGGGCGAGCCGCAGCTCGGACGTCCCGAAGCGTCCGGGTGCGGTCGGCCCGAGCCTCACAGTTCGCGCAGCCGGGGGAGCAGTTCCTCCTGCGCCCAGTCCAGGAACATCGGCTGGGCCTCGCCGCCCACCTGCACGATCGCCACGTGGGTGAAGCCCGCGTCGACGAACTGCTTGAACGCCTCTACGTGCCGGTCGACGTCGGGGCCGCAGGGGATGCCCTCGGCGACGTCCTCCTCGCGGACGTACTGGGTGGCGGCGGCGAACGACTCCGGTCCGGGCAGGTCGGCGTTGACCTTCCAGCCCATGCCGAACCAGCGGAACTGGTCGTGCACGAGCTTGCGGCACTCGGCCTCGTCCGGGCCGTAGCAGATGGCCACCTGGCCGTAGCGGGGCTGGCCGGCGCCGCCCGCGTCGTCGTAGAGCTGGATGATCCGGCGGTCGGGTTCGGTGGCGACGATGCCGTCGGCGTACTCGGCGGCGAGCGCGGCGGACGACGGCCCGGAGGCCGCGACGGCCATTCCGACGGGCTGGTCCGGCCGGTCCCACAGGTACGCCTCGGGGACGTCGAAGTGGTTGCCGGAGAAGGTCAGCGTCTCGCCGTTGAGCAGCGGCCGGATGATCTGCAACGCCTCCTCGAACATCTCGTGCCGCTGCTGCACGTGCGGCCAGCCGCCGACCACGTGTTCGTTGAGGTTCTCGCCGGCGCCGAGGCCGAGGGTGAAGCGGCCGTCGGAGAGCGCGCCGACGGTGCTGGCCTTCTGCGCCACGACGGCCGGGTGGTAGCGCAGGATCGGGCAGGTCACGAAGGACATCAGCTCGGCGCGGCTGGTGGCGTGCGCGACCGCGCCGAGCACCGACCAGGCGTACGGGGAGTGGCCCTGGGAGTCCAGCCACGGGTAGTAGTGGTCGGAGATCACCAGCTGGTCGAAGCCGGCCGCCTCCGCCCGTACCGCGTAGTCGACCAGTTGCTTCGGGCCGGCCTGTTCGCACATCAGGGTGTAGCCGACGGTGACCATCCTGGTTTCTCCTTCCGCCCCACGATCGTCACGGGGATACCCCGCCCGGTGCCGGTCAACCCCACCCGTCCCGTTCCGGCGCGGCCGTCACCCGTGGCGGTGATCCCCCGACGTCGGTGCGGCGGCTCCCCGGCGGCCACCCTTGACGGGAGCGCGAGGCGGGGCCTAGGGTCCGGGCTTAACCGGTTCAGAGCCGGTGGCGTCCCATCCTTGTGGTGGGGATGACCGCCCCTGTGGCGGCTCGCGGTCGGCGTGGGCCGCCACAGGCCGTCCCGCCGGACCGGGCCGCTCACTTAACCGGTTGCCTTCCCGATCGCATCGTCCTACGCTGATCCCTGCGCACGACCAGGGAGTCGAGCGGCGGCTGCCGGGCTACAGCCGCCACGACCGTCACCAACCACCGCAACCCCGCCAGGGCAACGGGGTCGACACTTCCTGAGGAAAGCCATGAGAAAGCGACTCTCCGTCGCCGGCGCCGCCCTGCTCACCGTCCTCGCCGCCGTCTTCGCGTTCGTCCAGCCGGCCCACGCCGCCGCCGGGTTCTCGGTCGCCAACGGCCGGCTCTACGACGCCAACGGCACCCAGTTCGTCATGCGCGGCGTCAACCACGCCCACACCTGGTACCCGCAGCAGACCAGCTCCTTCGCCAACGTGAAGGCGCTCGGCGCGAACACCGTCCGGGTGGTGCTGGCCACCGGCGACCGCTGGGCCAAGAACAGCGCCGCGGACGTCAGCAACGTCATCTCGCTCTGCAAGGCCAACCGGCTGATCTGCGTGCTGGAGGTGCACGACACCACCGGCTACGGCGAGCAGAGCGGCGCGATCACCCTCGACCGGGCGGTCGACTACTGGCTGAGCATCGCGAGCGCGCTCAACGGCCAGGCGAAGTACGTCATCGTCAACATCGGCAACGAGCCGTACGGCAACCAGGGCTACGCGACCTGGGCCACCGACAGCGCCAACGCGATCAAGCGGCTGCGCGCCGGGGGCCTCACGCACACCGTCATGGTGGACGCCCCGAACTGGGGCCAGGACTGGTCCTTCACCATGCGCGACAACGCCGCCACGGTGTTCAACGCCGACCCGGCGAAGAACACGGTCTTCTCGATCCACATGTACGGCGTCTTCGACACCGCCGCCGAGATCACCGACTACCTCGGTCGGTTCCGCAGCGCCGGGCTGCCCATCGTGGTCGGGGAGTTCGGCTTCAACCACTCCGACGGCAACCCGGACGAGGACACCATCCTCTCCTACAGCCAGGCCAACCGGATCGGCTGGCTCGGCTGGTCGTGGAGCGGCAACGGCGGCGGCGTCGAGTACCTCGACATGGCGACCAACTTCGACCCGGCCCAGCTGACCAGCTGGGGCCAGCGGATCTTCAACGGCGCCAACGGCATCAAGGCCACCGCCAGGGAGGCCTCGGTCTACTCCGGCACCGCGCCGACGCCGACCACCCCCACCCCGCCCACGCCGCCGCCCCCGCCCGGCGGCTGCACGGCCAGCTACACCATCGTCAACGAGTGGCAGGGCGGCTTCCAGGGTGAGGTCAGGGTGACCGCCGGTTCGGCCGCCATCACCGGCTGGACGACGAGGTGGACCTTCACCGGGGGCCAGACGGTCAGCCAGTCCTGGAACGCCGCGCTGAGCAGCTCCGGTGCGGCGTACACCGCCGGCAACGTCGACTACAACGGCCGGCTCGGCGCCGGCGCCAGCACCAGCTTCGGCTTCATCGCCAGCTGGAACGGCAGCAACTCCGCGCCCGCGGTGACCTGCACCGCGAGCTGAGCCCCGGCGTACCAGAGGTGGCCGGGTCCGCACGGACCCGGCCACCTTCCCTGTCGGGTACGCGATGAGCTTCGTCGTTTGCCTCAGTGGAGCTGCGAGGGTGCCCTGTCATGCCGATGAGCAGCGATGGGTCTCCGGACCGCTCGGCGATGCGGCTGTCCGTGCTTCGTCGCGACGAGGCAGCCGGTCAGGCTCAGGCAGAGAACCAAGCAATGCCGCCAAGTCGCCGAACAACAGGGGAAGGCCGCCCAGCTCGCTGATCCCGACCCATGCGATGTCGTCATGCTCGTCGGGTGCACGGTTGGTGGGAGAGCCAACCCAGTCTCCAATTTGCCAGACGCCCACGTGAACGGCGTCCTCACCACTGCCGGCATGCCAGTCGCCCAACCGTGAAGCGGACTCCGCCACAATGTGAACACCGAGCTCCTCGCGCATCTCACGCGCGAGGGCTTGTAGTTCCGACTCACCCGCTTCGACATGCCCCCCGGGCAGATCCCAGAGATCTGGGTATGCCCGGCGGGTCGGGCTGCGGTGTACTAGCAGGACCGCGCCGTTTTCAACGAGTGCGCCTGTGACGACGACATGCATGACGGGATTAGAGCACAGGGATAGGACAAGCTCGCTTCAGCCAAAGGGGCCGCGCAGACGTCCGGATCTGCCGCCGTCCGCGCGCTTAGCGTCGGCCACCTCGGTACGTCCGTGGCAAGTGTCAGGTGCGCCCTGGTCAGTCGACCATTACGGCGAAGACCGACGACACCGGCACCGGCCCGGCACACCGGGAGTCGTTCGACCGGGCGCGGCTATCGCCCATGACGAAGACGGAGTCGGCCGGCACGGTAACCGCGGCGAACCGGCGCGGCCCGCAGTAGTTCGGGTTCGGCGGCTCGTCGAGCGACGCGTTCTCAGCCACATACGGCTCGGCCAGCGGCTTACCGTCGACCGTCACCTTGCCCGAGGTATCGCAGCAGGCGATGGTTTCGCCGCCGACCGCGACGACGCGTTTGAGCAACGGCGCCTTACGGTCACCCCAGAGACCGCCGGGGGAACGGATCAGGACGACATCGCCGCGCCGTGCCTCATACATGCCGGTTACTGTCCGTGCGGTGACAACCTGGCCGGCCCTGACCGTCGGCTCCATACTGACGCCGCCCTGGGTGAACTGTTCGGTGGCTCCCGTCTCGGTCGCGTCACCGTCGCCGCAGCCGGCAACAGCCATCACGAGAAGGAGCACCATCAGTCTGCGCATCCGACGGATCCTGCCAGAAGCGGCGGTGCCGTGCGGTCCGCCGGGCGCGGCGCTACCCGGCACTGCTGCCCCAAGGTCACATGCACTGTCATGCCGCTCCGGGTGGGCTGGCGTTCATCGCCGTTGGTGACGCACGGTGATGTATGGCTGCCTTTCCTGCTTCCGCTTCCAGTGTCGTACCGACCGATCAGCTCGTTTTGCGTGCCGCGGTGTCCGCCTTCCTGGGCCGCTACCGTGGGCAGACTCGCGTCCATACCGACTCCGACCTGCGGGTCTTCCTACGCTGGTGTAACGACCAGGTTCTCGACCCGCTGGCTGCCGCGCGGGTGGACATCGAGCGGTACGTGCGCTGGCTGCAGGACGTGCGTCGGTACCAGGCCTCGACGGTCTCGCGGCGCCTGTCGTTGGTGGTCGGGTTCTGTCGGGTCTGCGTCATCGACGCCATCCTGGAACACTCGCCGGCCGACTACGTCCGCCGGCCCACGGTGCCGGCCGAGTCGCCGACCCTCGGGCTGGGGCACCTGCAGTTCGAGGCGCTGATTACTACCGCCCGGCTGTCGAGCAACCCGAACGACTTCGCCCTGGTCGCGCTCTTGGGCCTGCTCGGGCTGCGGATCTTCGAAGCCTGCGGGTCGCTCGCGCCTCTGCCGAGAACAGTGCATCGCGAGCAGGCTGGCGACAGGGATTCAGATCCAAAGCGGCTACGCTGCGCTCGTGGAGGCAGCCGACATCGAGCCGGGGGCCGTGTTCCGATTCCCGCACGACGACAGACCGAACCGGGTGCTTTTTCGCGACAGCGATGTCGTCATGTACGACGCCTGGTGGCCACACCTCAAGGCATGGGGACTGGCAGACCTCGCAGCGATCAAGCGCCAGCGCATCAGCTACTACGTCACCGCTGTGTCCACGGTGATAGAGAAGGCGACACATCTGCGAACGGCGCCCTTGACAGCCGACGAGCTGACGGTGCACCGGCCTGACCTGCCGTTCGCCGCGGTCCAGGACGTGGCAATGACGTGGTCCTCGGGCGATGCCGGTCGGGTCACCGACGCTACGGCAGAGCTGAGTGCGTCCGGGGTTTACTTGTTGCCGTTCGGACCCGGCGGAGGTACCAAGGCGGGGGTTCGAGTTGCCGCAGACAACGGCAGTGCCTTCGCCGTCGGGGAGCTGTTCCGCAAGGCCCAGGCCGTCCAGGCTCGGCACCTCGGTGATGTGCTGCCAGGCGCGGGAGTCGGGATCTATCGGTCCGGGCTACAGCGAGGACTCCCCGCCTACTACCTGTGGGGAGCGGTGAGTCGACTTCATGACCACCTCGCAGCACATGGGCGATAACGACGCACGCTTCTAATGGTCGGGCGAGGCAGCGCTGCCGTGTCGCGCGACGAGGGCAGTGGGCCTTGAGTCCTGCGCGTCGAGGTCACGCAGTGCGAAGCGGAGGTGCTCCCACTCTTCGTCGAAGATCACGTGAAGGCAGTGCAGGACCGACTCGTTGTGTTCGGGTGACCATGCGCTCGGCCGAGGCTCGGCAAGCAAGTCCGGCGTGACGGTCGCGAGGAAGTCCCGGACCATGGCCTGCCGCTCGGCACGCACCTGAAGTACCACAGCGAAAGTCGGCTTCTCCGTGGCAAAGATCGACATGTCGAAGCCATCCGTCTCGTACTCAGCGTGCGGCTGGCCGACCGGGTGGAAGGGCTGTGGCAGGCGCAGGATCGCCTTGCCGAGCCATGCGTCGGTGGCGAACGCAAGGTGGCGCAGCGTCCGCGCGAACGACCACTCGCCGTCGATCGAGACGTCGACGGCGCCCTCGGGCATGGATAGGACCCGGTCGACTACGGCTGCCCAGGCCCGTTCGAGCGCCGCCCACGCAGTGCGCAGGCCGCCCGGGTCCTTGGCCTGCTTCAGTTCGCGCCCAGGGAACCGCCGGTTGAGCTCAGCCTCGACGAGCGGCACGACGTCGACACCATTGACCAGGAGTGCGCCGTCGGCCAGCCACGGCGCGTCGATATCCAGCCCGCGCACGTCGACGCCGCGCATCACCGCGCCAGCCAGCGTCGACCTGTTGAACCGCGCACCCCGCAGGTCCTTGTCGACAAAGGTTGTGACGTTGTCTTGGGCCATGGCGCCCTCCCACCCCTTCGGTGATCGCGGCGATGCTAGCGCTCGGGTCCGACAACCTAACCACGACCCGGCCAGTCCGAAGGCAGCGCGCATCAACCGGCGCACGGCGAGTGAACGGGGATCAGCCGATGGCGTCGGAGGCGACGGAATCGAGCTTGATGCCGCCGTCAGCGGCAGCGACGGCAGCGTCACCAGCCTGAACATGGTTCCTTCCGGCGAAGGCCAAAGATCGGAGGCAACATCGCCAAGACCAAGCATCCACTTTCTATGCCGCGAGTCGCGCGTCCGGTTACGTCCAGGCAACATCCGACTCTGCCGAGATGAGGACGCCGTGAACTGTCGTGCAGGGTGGCCCGGACCGCTGCCGTTGGCTTCAGACCCCTGACCCGGCCAGCCGCGTGGTCAGCCACGCCTGCGCTGTCGGCGCCTCACCTAGGAAAGCGACCAGCCACGCGACCAACCCACGCTCGGCGATG
The DNA here is from genome assembly GCF_018070095.1 of Micromonospora sp. U56. NCBI lineage: Bacteria > Bacillati > Actinomycetota > Actinomycetes > Micromonosporales > Micromonosporaceae > Micromonospora > Micromonospora sp. U56. The sequence goes on along the minus strand of NZ_JAGPYL010000053.1, from coordinate 30,065 downwards.
CGGTCGGGCCACGGTACATCCTTCATCCATTCCGCCAGCTCAGGCCCCACGACCTCGACGAACAGGTCAAGCATCCGGTCCGGCACTGGCTCTGCCGTTGCACACAGCCAGCTCAGCGCCGCGGCGAACCGCACATCGGGCGCGTGGCCCTCGCCGGCCCACAACTCACGGGTCAACCTCACCACGTCGGGATCACCGTGTAGCGCCGCCAGCTGCGCGATCGCCAACACCAGACTGATCCGTACGGTTGGGTACGTCTCCGTGGCGAGCCGAGCCTGCAGCGCCGCCTGCACCTTGGGCGGCGGCGAAAGCGCCCCAGCGAGCGCGTACGCCGTGTTCGCCCGCACCAGCACATCCGGGTCGTCTAGCAACCAGATCAGCAGCGACGCATCGGTCGTCACCGCCTCCCGTGCTGCCTGCTGTGTCCACACAACCGGACGCCCGTCCCCGTCGATCATCAGCTCGTCCGGGTCGTCGGACACCTGGAACAGATCCGTACGCAGGTCAGTCCCGAAGTGGTTGCGATGCCCGGCTTCGGCCGCCAACCTCAGCAGCCGATGGCGATTATGCACAGCAGGTTCGGCGGCGATACGGAGCAGGAACGGTACAGCCAACGCTAACGTGGTGTCGCTGTTGCCCTGATGACGGGCCCTACTCCATAGCTTCTTCAGGCCCGACTCGGCCCGACCGGCATCCGGATCGGACAGCGCCTGCAGCATCGCAGGCACGTCGTCAGCCGGCCCGTAGGCGTGGCTGAATCGACCCCAGGGCATGTCATCCAACGTCAGCTCGCCGGCGGCACGTAGCCGGGCCACGACCCAACGGACGTCTTGCTCGCCACCAGGTTCGCAGATTTCGAGCATCCCACAACGATGCCACACCCGTACCAGACCAAGGTCAAGTGCGCTCTTCTGCCGCTGACCGCGCGCCCGCTCGTGCCGCTGGCAGCGCGTCCGAGACGACCGGATCTGCCGATGTCAGTGCACTTGACCATGCGGGCGAGACTGCTTTCAGGGCAGCTACATCGAGGCGGAGATCGGTAAGGTGCGTTCTATGGACTCCCGACCTGGTCGAGACGGTGATGACGGCCCCCGTAGCCCACGTGAAGTGTTTCTCCGGCTGGTAAACGGCGTCTGCGAAGGTCCGTACGAGGACTTAGCCGGCCTGTATGCCGAACAGACCCACGTCACGCATCCGTTCCACCCGCTCAACCCGCCGCCGCTGCGCAGCCGTAGCGAACTGCATGAGCACTTCACCGCCCCGCCCCCGGTCGCCCGAACGCTGAACCGGAAGCCGATCGACATCACCATCCACGAAACCGCGGATCCGGAGGTAATTGTCGCCGAGTTCGCCTACCAAGGGCAGGTCGGCGAGACAGGAGAGGAATTCACCGTCCCCTGCGTCTTCGTCATGCGTATCCGCGATGGGCTCATCGTCGAGTCCCGCGATTACATCGATCCGATCGCCAGCGCGCGGGCTTGGGGTCAGCTCGACAGCCTCCTGACCACACTGCGCCCGCCGGCGGACGCCGACCGTTAAGCGCTTCACCAATTCAGACTCGAACTCATTGCTGGTAGTCGCCGGGAATGTCTGCTGGGTCGCGGCGGGATCAGACGACGGCGGAGACCTTGAGCGAGATCAATGCTGTGATTGAACTGCGGCCGTCGCCGACGCGACGTCCTCTCATCATGCCGCCGGCAGCGCGCGGAGAGCGTGCTACGGAGCGTTACGCCGCGGACGCTGTTGATCGCCCGGTTCTAGCCGATGTCAGCGCATTCGATCATTGCTGGGCGGAGGGCTTCCCAACGTGCCGATGAGCGTGCATGTGATCATGCCAGCTCGGAGTTGCTGCCAACACCGCCCCCATGTACACCGGCATTCGTCGCCGCCCGAGACGCGTCTGGCGTGGAGGGTGAGCGCCGCTCCCGGCCGGGGCCGGTTGCCCAGCTCGCTCGGTGCCCCGCCGCTGGCGCCGACGCTCGCCGCGTCGGTTGACGCCGCTACGGTGGTCGCCCGGGCCAGCGTACGAGCTGCGCCCCGTCGCGCAATCAACGGACGGCGAAGAGCCTGGCCTGGACGCGGCCCTCATCTGACTCGACGGGCCCTCCAGACGCCAGGAGATCAAGGGTGATCTTTTCGTCCACATGGAGATAGTCGTCGTAGTGGACCGAGTACCTGTTCCCGGGACTGCTCCCGCCAGCCGGATCGGCGTAGACGAGGATGATGTACTTGGACAGTCCGTGCATCGGTTTTCGGCCGTGAAGGTGATCAACACACCTTCGAAACTCCTCCAGGTTCCTGAGGCCCGGACCGCCTTTGAATCCCGACCAGTCGCCTGTATAGGGATCAAACCTCCGCGGGTGCAAGTAGAACTTGAATTCGACGAAAGCCTTCTCCTCTGCGCTGTGCAACACCAGGTCGATTCGGTCGCACTCCACGAACTGATTGACGTCCGGGTAGGCGTCTGAGAGCTGCCGACAGAAGAAGTAGCGAAAGACCGACTCGTTCCAGCGGCTGAGGGGCATCCGTCTGAGCTCTTCGGGCATGAAGGCCATGGTGCTGGAGAACGTCGACCGAACTATGTCATCCATGGTGCACCCGTCTTCGCAAGCGCTCGGCGGCGGCTGTTGCATGCGGTCACGGTAGCGGGACCACCAAATCACCGCCGATTGACCTCGGTAGGCTGCGACTAGGGCGTGCCCGCCGAGGTCGGCGCAGCGCGCTCATCTGCCGCTGACCGCGCGGTCGTGCCGAGAAGAGTGCATCACACCGAGAGGCGTTGCCACCGTTCCGGTACCGCTGGGGGTCACTCTTCAGCGTTCAGCGACGGGCGGGCCGACTGTGCCGAGCGGTATGCGCGTGCGACCGTGGACGAAGTGGCGGCCAGCTGCGGACGCGACGGCAACCAGACGGTCTGAATGCCGAGTTGCTCGTTCATCGCAGCGAGCTGGTACTCGTGGCGAAGGTCCGCGGCCGTACGTAGGCCGCGGACGATGACGGTGGCGCCGCGGTTCAGGCAGTAGGCGGTGGTCAGGCCGGTCCAGGTGTCCACCTCGACATTGCCCCAGGCTGCCGGCATGGCGTCGCGCACGCGTACGGCCCTGGCCGTGGCCTCGGCGGTTGGTCGCTTGTCGGCGTTCACTGCCAGCAACACGATGATCCGGTCGAACATCACCCGGGCACGGGCCACCAGGTCGCGGTGCCCCAGGGTGAACGGATCGAACGTACCGGGATAGACCGCCAACGAACCGTGTACCGGCACCACTCCACGATCCGACGCAGCCGTCACCGCGACTCCAACCACATGTCCACGATCATCCCAGCCGTACATGTGCCGACCCGACATTGGGCCTTGTCGTCACCGCCGACCACCGCCGACGTCCTGATCTGCCGCATACAACGAGCGGACGCGCGCTCTCGAGGAGCGTAGTGGGCCGCCTGCGCGCTGCAGATTCACCGGGCCGAGGCTGGCTACGGATAGCCCTTTCGAGCAGCGTCGGCTGCCTGACCTAGGTGATCGGCTCATCGTCTTCGACGCAATGCGGTCGATCCTACCCGGCACCCTGTAGCGCCCGCTCATAGCCGCGAACCGCGCGTTCGTTCTCGCCGCTCGGTGCGCAGTCATGCCGATGACCGTGCCTTCGACCTTCGTCGGTGGCGCGGGCGTCGGCTCATGGACAATGCCGCTTGTGCAGGAGGATGTTGTCGATCAGTGTCATCCGCATGTCCGGCTGCTCGCCGGCACGGCCTCATCCGGCCAGCCTTGCTACGAGCTGATCCCGGCAGCGATGGTGGAGCAAGGGGTCTACGAGGTCCTTGCCAGCCCTGGGCTGACCCACGGATGCGCAGCTGGCGACCGCATCCGCGTCAGGCACGATGGCAGTTTCGAAGTGCTGCGGCGTGGCGGCAACCTGTGCCTCGTGCTGTATCCACCCACGCCGCCGTCTGGCGACAGCATCGCTGCGCTCACCACCGCGTTCACGCATCTCGACGGGCTAGTCGAGATGCCTGCGGACGGACGGTTCATCGTGGTCACCGTGCCGGTCGCTGCAGGTTTCGCCGCAGTCGAGGACGCCGTGAACAGCTGGACCGCCGAACAGGACTGTCCCTGGGAGTACGGAAACGTCTACGACGAGGACGGCCACCCACTCGGCTGGTGGACCACCGCCTGACCCGACGTGTCGTCGGCGGATGCCCTCATCTGCCGCCTGGAGGGTGCTGGCACCGATTAGTGGCCGTGACGCCCCGTGAGGTATGACTACTACCTCTTCTGCTTCCGGTCCCGGTGTCGTCTCTCCCGATCGTGTCGTTCTGCCTACGGCAAGGTCCGCCTACCTCGGTCGCTACCGGGGTTCCTCGCGGCTGGACACCGAGTCCGATCTTCGGATTTTCCTGAGCTGGTGTACCAATCAGGACCTGGATGCGCTGTTGGCCGGACGTGCGGACATCGAGCGGTACGTGCGCTGGCTGCAGGAGGTGCGCCGCTACCAACCCTCGACTGTCTCCCGCCGCCTGTCGGTGGTCGGCTTCTACCGTGTCTGATCATCGACGGCCTCCTGCCGCACTCGCCAGCCGACTACGTCCGGCGACCGGTGGTGCCACCCGAATCACCTACCCTCGGGCTGGGTCATCTGCAGTTCGAGGCCCTGATCACCGCCGCACGGCTGTCGGACAACCCGAAGGACTTCGCGCCGACTTCGCCCCTCAGTGTTCGGCACCAGGACAAAAATGCGTGGCCTTGCCAGCCCGTCCCGCCATACCTTCTAACTGGATCTTCTTCTCCGACCCACTCACAAGAGGACTTCACCCCGCGTGACGCCGCCTGCTCTTTAGACCTGACACCTTCCCCGTGCATCGGTCGCCGACGTCGCCGTCGGCTCTTTTCCCATGCCTTCCGTCAGGTCTTAAGAGAGATCATGTCTACGCGTCCTCATATCGTGCTGTCCCAGACCGTTCGGCGCACGCTCCTTCCCCTGCTCACGTTCCGCTGCGTCCACCGCCATTACGGCCTCGCCCGCACCGGCGACGGGAAGTTCCGCGCCAATGCCAACGGCAAACTCCTCGACATCTGGCTCCTGGTCCCCTGCGTCTCCTGCGACCGCACCAGCAAAATCACCGTTCACGATCGCGTCCCGGCCCGGTACCTGGATCCGATCCTGCTGGAGGGCTACTCCGGCAACTCCTCTTCCCTGCTCGCCCGCGTCCTTCTCGACCCGTTGATCGCCCGGCGCAACCGGTTCGACTCAATCTGGGAACTGCTGGCCCCGTCCCATCCCGAAAGCCCTTGGCCCGTCCAGGTTTCGGTCCTCTTCGACGACCCCGTGCCCCTTCGCCCCGACCGGCTCATCACCCAGGGGGCTGGGCATCAGCCGCGGGGAGATCGCTCGCCGCGTCAAGATCGGCATTGCGCTGAACCGCAGAACTCACAGGGACTTCTCGTTTGTCCTGCAATCAGCCGCCGCCGTGGGCCTGAGCCGGAGCGAGAGGCAAGGTGGCCTTGCCCCGGACTGCATCACGCGGCGGTCCGCGCGCGGTCGCTCATGACCGGGCGCGAACGAAGGTCAGGGCCGGCCCGATACCGGCCACGAAGGTGAACGCCCGGGTGCATACATCCGGACGTGCCGATGAGCGGATGTTCGCGGCCGGGGTAGCAGCGATGTCCCATGGTGGCGCTTGGAATCGCCCCCGCGGGCCAACTCGCCCGGCGTGCTCGTGCTGCACCTCAGGCCGATTGCCGTCCGGTGCAGTCACCTGGAAGCATCCGGCGCATGACGGGGGTAACGGCTGGGCATCATCCCGCAACTTGGCGGAGGTGGGGATCGTGGTGGGTGGTCCTGCGCGTCGCCGTGATCACGTCATGGACGGTGTGGGCCGTGATGGCGTGGTGGTCGGCGCCGCGACCAGCCGAGGCCGAGCAGGCCCGCGCAGACATCGCCGCAGGTGACGTAGCGGCATACCAATGGGCGGACTCGTGGGAGCGGCCCGCCGCATCCTCCTGGGGTTCGGTGCCGACGTTGCGCTCCTCAGGGCAGGACGGCCCGCTGTTCGTCTGGCGGAAGCCGGATGGGCGGACGTATTACGTCGTCCTGGCTGACGCCGCCTCGACCGAGGATCTCTACTTCGGCGGCACGCCGGAGCCACCCGGCCCGCAGACCGAGTCGCTCGCCGGGGCGGTGCGCGCGTCCGTGCTCGACTCCGGACGGCCGCTTGCTGGCGAGGTGCAGCCGGATTCTCGATTTCTGGCGCCGGTCCTGGGCCTGCTCTGTCTGGCCATCCTCATCGGCGGGCCGGCGCCGGCCATCGGGACCCGGTGGTACTGGTTCTGGATCAGTGCCGGGGTTCCGTTCGGACTGGGAGTGCTGGCCTGGTTGCTGGTGGAACGCCCCTGGTCACGGCGAGTCATATCTCCGTCAGAGCCGGGTGTGGACAGGCGGTACCGCGGCCTGACCGGGTTTCTCATCAGTGTTGCGGCCGCTATCGCCGTCAGCCTTCTCAGTGTTCTTCTCGATGCGGCCTTCGACACCTGGGTAATCCCTGAATCGCTTGGCTGAAGCCATGCCGCGGTGCTGACAACCCGGTCAGCCCACGCTGCTGGGATCGAGGTCGCCGCGGACTTCGGCCTAGTGGTGGATGTACAAGCTTCTGCCGGTAATCGGACCCGTTCAGCTCGTGGTCAGCGCCACGATGTGAAGATCAGTCTCGTTCGGTGTAGCACGAGAAGGGCGTGGGTCGTCGACGACGACCTATGGGATCTGATCGAGGTCTACGCGCCGACCGTGGGCGAGTTTCTCACCGGGTTCGCCGCGCTCCCGCCGTCCGCGTTCGGGGATTCGGCCGACGTGGCCGACGCGATCGTCGCGGTCGCCGGCATGGCGGAGCCGCCGCTGCGCCTGGCCGTCGGGGCCGACGCGATCGACGGCATCCGGGCCGCGCTCGAATCCCGGCAGGCCGAGCTGGAGAAGTCAGCCCAGCGCGGCCGCCTTGCGCAGCAGCACTGAGCGTTCGCGCTGGTTGGCGGAGAGCCGGGCCGCCAGCTCCAGCTCGGCGCGCGCCTCCGGTCGCCGGCCGAGGCGGGCCAGCAGCTCCCCGCGTACGGTCGGAACCAGATGCGAACCGGGGAGCCGGTCCAAGGCGATCAGCTCGTCCACGATGGCCAGGGCTCGCGCCGGACCCGAGGCCATGGCCACGGCGACGGCCCGGTTGAGCTCGACCACCGGCGAGGGCGCGACCCGGCCGAGCGCCTCGTAGAGCACCACGATCCGGTCCCAGTCGGTCGCCTCGACCGAGGGCGCCGACGCGTGGGCGGCGGCGATCGCGGCCTGCAGGCCGTACGGGCCGAGGCCGCGAGTCGAGGCCTTGGCCAGCGCGGCCAGCCCACGGCGGATCGCCGAGACGTCCCACCGCCGCCGGTCCTGGTCCGCCAGCAGGATCGGTGCCCCGTCCGGGCCGGTCCGGGCCGGGAAGCGCGCGGCCGTCAGCTCGCACAACGCGAGCAGGCCGTGCACCTCGGGCTCGTCCGGCAGCAGCGCGGCCAGCGTGCGGGCCAGCCGGATCGCCTCGTACGCGAGGTCCGGACGCAGCAGCCGGTCGCCCGACGTGGCCGTCGACCCCTCGGTGAAGATCACGTAAAGGACGCTGAGCACGCCGCCCAGCCGTGCCCGGCGCTCGCCGGCCGCCGGCAGTTCGAACGGCACCTCGGCCGCCGCGATCGTCTTCTTGCCCCGGGTGATGCGGGCCTGCACGGTCGGCACGGGTACGAGGAACGCGCGGGCGATCTCCTCGCTGGACAGGCCGCCGACCACGCGCAGGGTCAGCGCCACCCGGGCCTCGCGGGAGAGCACCGGGTGGCAGCTGACGAACATCAGCGCCAGGACGTCGTCGTCGATCCTGTCGGGGTCGATTTCGTCGTCGACCGCCGGGCCGGCCGCCAGCAGGGCGTATCGGTCGTGCAGGGCCGTCCGGCGGCGGATCGCGTCGATCGCCCGCCGCCGGGCCGTGGCCATCAGCCAGCCGGCCGGATTGGCCGGAGCGGCACGCGGCCACGACACCAGCGCCTCAGCCACCGCCTTCTGGGCCGCGTCCTCGGCCAGCCCGAAATCGCCGGTGAACCGGGTCAGCGCGGCGACGATCCGCGCCGACTCGATCCGCCAGACGGCCTCGACGTCGGCCGTACCCATCAGATCTGGCCGCTGCTCTCGCGCAGGGCCCCTTCCTTGACGAACTTCCCGTTGTCCTGCGGGACCTCGTCCTCCCCGGGCACCCGCCGGATCTCGATCTTGGACCCGGGGACCGACGGGACCCGCTTGGCCCACTCGACCGCCTCCTGCTTCGAGGCGACATCGAGCAGGAAGAAGCCCCCGAACAATTCCTTGGTCTCTCCGTACGGCCCGTCCGTGACCACCGGGGCCTCGTCGCTGAAGTGCACCACGACGCCCTGGCCCGGATCGTCCAGCCCTTCGGCCGCGACGTAAACGCCGGCCTTGGCCGTCTCCTCGATGAACAGGCGGGTCGCGGCCATCATCTCGTCGACGTTGGCCATCATGGCCGCGTTCGTCTCATCGGTGCCTCGCATGATCAGCATGTACTGCGGCATCGCGTTCTCCTCATCCGGCGGGGCCGCCTCTCGGCCCTCGCACCCCCACGTCGAACGAGCGGCCCGCGGATCGACACGGCCTCGGAGAAATCTCTCGCCGCGACGCAGCCGATCCGTCCGACCCGCGTTTCGCCCGTCAGACCGGCCCCTGAGCGATGGCTGACGCGGACGCCAGGCTGATCAGAAAGCTTATCGTCGCAGCTTTGGAGGGCGGCGACGCTCACCCGGATCTGGGGAAAGCATTCGGAGCGCGCTCAATGATTTCTTTCCGCTACCTGGCTGAAGAGAGGGCGACGGGAATCTTCAGAGGCGTTTCGCCCGCGGCGCACTCTCTTGCCGCACCGCGCGCGCTCATGCCGATGGGCGGGCACGTCTTTCTGTCGCCCACTGAGAGAGGCAACATGGCACTCATGTCCCTGCCCACCCCCACGCTGCACACCGCTCGCCTGCGACTGCGTCCCTTCAACGACGCGGACGCGAACGCCCTCTTCGCGCTGCACAGCAGCGCCTATGTGCTGCGCTACTGGGACGCGCCACCCTGGACCGAACGTGTGCGCGCCGAGCGGGTTCATAGCGGCTTGCCGGCAGATGGCAGAGGAAGGCACCGGGACGCGGCTGGCCGTGGACCGTGTTTCCGACGGGGCGTTCATCGGCTGGTGCAGTCTGACCCGGTGGAACCCGGACTACCGCAGCGCGTCGCTGGGCTACTGCCTCGACGATGCAGCATGGGGCCACGGCTACGCGACGGAGGCCGCGCGCGCCTTGCTGCAGTGGGCACTCGACACGCTGGACCTGAATCGAGTCCAGGCCGAGACCGATACGCGCAACGCGGCATCTGCCCGCGTCCTCGAGAAGCTCGGATTCGTGCGTGAAGGGACGTTGCGGGAAGACTGCGTCGTGAACGGTGAGGTCTCGGACTCGTGGGTGTACGGGCTGATCAGGCGGGAGTGGCGGCGGGCTGCGCCGCTGATCCGGTCTTGACGACTTCAGAAACCCTCGGAGTGCATTCTCTACGGCATTCACCATCCGGCTGCGCCGGTCGGTCTTCGGCGGCCAGCCTGACAAGCGAAAGCCGCCCGGCGGTGCCGCTTCCGTCAGGCATGCGGGCTCGGATCTTCGTCTGGCGACGGCGCCCGGGTGGGCGGTACCGGAGACAGATCCGGGCGGGTGCCGGTGATTCCTGCCGCCTGTCCGTGCGCCCGGCTCAGGATCGCCTCCGCCTCCCGTCGGGCGGCGGTCACGATCCCCTCGGCTTCGAGCCGCGCCTCGGCGCGGTGGTCGTTGGCCTGCTCCTCGGCGAGTTCGAGGATCTGTTCGACCCGGGTGCCCAGGCCGCTGAGGGTTGGCCGCTGCCGATTCCGCCGTCGTCGTTCGGCCACCGCGGATCCGGTGGCCGTCCCGTCGCCTGCCACCTCGCGGTCCTCGTCGCGGTCGGCCGGGCCGTCCCCGACGAGATCGGATTCCGTCGTACCGACCAGGGAGAGTGCGACGCCGAGCGCGGCGACCGCGACGCCGGACCAGACGGCGGCCGGCCCGAGGGATGGACCGACCGTGGCGCCGACGCCGAGCCCGAAGAGGACGGCGGCTGTCTTGGCCGGCTTGCGCACAGGTCCTCCTCGGTTGGTGCGGGTGTGGGGGCTTCCGGTGCGAGCATGACGAACGAAGTCAACCCCGGGTCGATTCCCGACGGAAGGGCTCGTACCCGCCCACTGACAGCCGAGCGGCCCGCATCCTCAGGTAGTGCTGCTCGGGCAGGCTGGTCGTGCCGCCGGCCGCCGCCCGGTAGTGCGCGACGGCCCGGTCCCGGTCCCCGGCCATCTCGTACAGGTGGGCCCGGGCCGCGTCGAGCCGGTGGTGTCCGGCCAGCCGGGGGTCGGTGGCGAGGGTGGCGAGCGCGGCGAGGCCGGCCTCCGGACCCGCCACCATGGCCGTGGCCACCGCCCGGTTGAGCGCCACCACCGGATTGCCGGAGAGCCGTTCGAGCACCTGGTAGAGGGCCAGGATCTGCGGCCAGTCGGTGGCCTCGGCGGTCGGCGCCTCGTCGTGCAGCGCGGCGATGGCGGCCTGGAGCTGGTACGGCCCGACCGGCCCCCGGGTCATCGCCCGGGTGACCAGCGCGGTGCCCTCGTCGATCGCGGTCGCGTCCCAGCGGGACCGGTCCTGGTCGGCCAGCGAGATCAGCTCGCCGGACGGGCCGGTGCGGGCGGCGGCCCGGGCGTCGGTGAGCAGCATCAGCGCGAGCAGCCCGGCGACCTCGCTGTCGTCGGGCAGCAGCGCGTGCATGGCCCGGGTCAGCCGGACCGCCTCCTCCGACAGGTCCACCCGGCGCAGGTCGGGGCCGAGGGTGGCGGTGTGCCCCTCGGTGAAGATCAGGTAGAGCACGTGCAGCACGGCCGCCAGCCGCTCCTGCCGTTCCCGCCGGTCGGGCAGCCGGAACGGCACCCCGGAGTCTCGGATGCGCTGCTTGGCGCGGCTGATCCGCTGCGCCATGGTGGCCTCGGGCACCAGGAACGCCCGGGCGATCTCGGCGGTGCTGAGCCCGCCGACGGCACGCAGGGTCAGCGCGATCGCCGACGCGGTGGACAGCGTGGGGTGGCAGCAGAGAAAAAGCAGCACCAGGGTGTCGTCCCGGTCGGTGGCCAGCGACTCGTCCGCTGCGGGGGCGGCCCCGCGGCGGTCGGGCTCCCGCCGGGCGGCCCGGTCCTCCCGCTCGCGCCGGGCCGTCTCGGCCCGGACCAGCTCGATCATCCGGCGGTACGCGACCTGCACCAGCCAGCCGCGCGGGTTGTCCGGCAGGCCCTCGGCCGGCCACTGGGTGGCCGCGTCGAGCAGCGCCTCCTGGACGGCGTCCTCGGCGGTGGCGAAGTCACCGAAGCGGCGGGCGAGCACGCCGAGGACCTGCGGCGCCAGTTCGCGCAGCAGGTCCTCGACGGTGCGGTCCGGGGTGTCCAGTCGTCACATCTCCTGCGGCGGTGCCGACATCACCGGGTGGACCTCGATCGGCATGTTGAGCGGCCGACCGCCGGGGCCGGGCGCGGTGGAGATGTGCGCGGCGATCTCGACCGCCCGCTGCGGGGTCTCGCAGTCGACGATCCACCAGCCGGCGAGGAACTCCTTGGTCTCGGCGAACGGCCCCTCGGTGACCACCGGCGCGCCGCCCGCGCCGGCCCGGACGATCCGCGCCTGCTGCGGTCCGCCCAGTCCCTCGCCCTGGACCCACTCGCCGTCGGCGGCGAGCTTGCCGTTCACCTCCTGCATGAACGCGATGTGCGCGGCGATCTCGTCCGGCGTCCAGGTGTCGATCGAGGGGAAGTCGGTCCCGGCGGCGCTGAACTGCATCAGCAGCATGTACTTCACGGCTGGCTCCTCACGTCCGAGCACCGATTCTCGGTGCTTGCACCCGTAGGTAGAAGCCGCCGCCCCGGTTCTCGACATCCGTCCCGAAGATTTTCCGAACTTTCTCAGTCGACCGCGGTGGCCTCCAGCAGCAGCGCCTGTTCCGGGTGCAGCGCCGGCAGTTGCACCCCGACCGTGCCCAGCACCGCCCCGCTCAGGGTGACCCCCTTCGGCAGCCAGCCCGGCTCGGCCAGCTGCAGCACCGCTGGCTCCGGCAGGCCCGCCGGCGGGCGTACCGCGTAGCGGCGGGCCGGGTCCAGGCCCGGCAGGCGTACCGCCCCGGGCACCTGCGTGGCGGAGGTGGTCAGCCGGGACACCGCGTACACCGCCTGGGAGCCGTCGTGGGCGATGACGCCGTGGGCCTGCACGGCCGGGTCGGGGTGGTCGACCCGGACCACCCGGCCGGAGTGCAGCAGCGGGCGGAGCCGCTTGTGCAGCGCGACCCAGGCGGCCAGCTCGGCGCGCTGCGCGGCGTCGACCGATCCGATGTCCCACTCGATGCCGTGGTGGCCGAAGAGCGCGGTGACGGCCCGGAAGCCCAGGTCGTGCAGCCGGTGGGTGGTGTGCGAGCGCTCCGGCCCGATGTGGGTGCCGACCAGCTCGGGCGGGAGCAGCAGCCCGGTCCAGCGTTGGATGGCGAGCCGTTCCAGGGCATCGTTGCAGTCGCTGGCCCAGACCCGGTCGGTGCGGCGCAGGATCTCCAGGTCGACCCGCGCCCCGCCGGAGGAGCAGCTCTCGATCTCCACGCCCGGATGCCGGCGGCGCAGCTCGTCGAGCAGCCGGTAGACCGCCACGGTCTGCGCGTGCACCCCCGGCCGGCCCCGGTGCCCGGCCTCGGTGAGGTCGCGGTTGTGGTCCCACTTGAGGTACGCGATGCCCGGGTGCCCGGTGAGCAGCGCGTCGAGCCGGCCGAGCAGGTGGTCGTACGCCGCCGGGTGGGCCAGGTCGAGCACCTGCTGGTGGCGCCACTCGGGCGGTAGCCGGCCGGGCACGGCGAGCACCCAGTCCGGGTGGGCGCGGAACAGGTCGGAGTCGGGATTGACCATCTCCGGCTCGACCCAGAGCCCGAACTGCATCCGGTGCCCGCGCACGTGGTCGATCAGCGGTTGCAGCCCGTCCGGCCAGACCCCGTCGTCGACGTACCAGTCACCCAGGCCGGCCCGGTCGTGCCGGCGGCCCCGGAACCAGCCGTCGTCGAGCACGAACCGCTCCACGCCCACCTCGGCGGCCCGGTCGGCCAGCGCGGTGAGCCGGGCCAGGTCGTGGTCGAAGTAGACGGCCTCCCAGACGTTCAGGGTGACCGGTCGGGGCGAGCCCGGGTGCCCGGGCCGGGCCCGCAGGTGGCGGTGCAGCACGTCGCTGAGCCCGTCCAGGCCGGCGGCGGAGTGCACGGCGTACAGCAGGGGAGTGGCGTAGTCCTCGCCGGGGGCGAGCACGATCTCACCGGGGGCGAGGAGTTCCCCGCCGCCCAGGGTGGACTCGCCGGTGGGCCGGCGTTCGGCGACGGTGAGGTGGTCGCCGCTCCAGGCGGTGTGCACCGCCCACACCTCGCCGTGGCCGAAGCCGAAGCCGGGCGTGCCGGCCACCAGCAGCAGCGTGGCGTCGTGCCCGGTCCGCCCGTGCCGGCCCTCCCGCACCCAGGCGCCCATCGGCCACGGGTGCCGCTGCGGCGCGCGTTCCCGACACCAGCGTCCGGTGAGGTCGAGCAGTTCGGTGGCGACCGCCGGGACCGGCAGCACCGGGGTCAGCTCGCGCAGCTCATAGGGGGCGTCGCCGTCGTTGCGCAGCCGGTGCCGCAGCGTCAGCAGGCCATGCGCGTCCAGCGTGATCTCGATGGTCAGCGACAGTGCCGCGCCGGGGTCCGACGCCCGCACGGTCACCCGCGCCGCGCCGGACTCGTCGGGCTTGCTGTCTTCCTCGGATACGACCACCGAATCGCCACCCAGCGCCACGCGGCCCGGGTCAGGGCCACCGTCCGACACGTCGAGCCCGTCGAGGCGGAAGGCGGTCGACCAGTGCCGTCCGTTGCGGTGTCCGGCCAGCCCCGGACGGCCGCTCCAGCCGGCACTGGCTTCGGGCAGCAGGGACAGCACGGTGGGCGCGTCGAAGCTGCTCGGCACGACCGGCGGGATGGTGGCGTCGACCAGCGCGGGCAGGTCGTCGGCGGGCAGCGGGCCCAGGTCGGCGCCCCAGTGCACGACCCGGGGCAGGCCCGGGCCGCGCCCGTCGAGCACCAAACTGGTCCGCGCTCGACGCACGTGGATGACGGTCGGATTCGTCATGGCCGTTCATCTCTCCGTAAGGGGCACGCCGGTGTCCGTCGCTGTCCGTGACGGGACCGGGCGGCCGAATCGCAATGAGCGATATGCCTGTCAGTCATGTTTATGCCTGACAGGCATATCGCTCCTCCGAATGTCCATTGGGCGTGAGCCGGATGCCCGGGCGGCCGGCGAGGTCAGCCCTTCGAGGCGCCGAGGGTCAGCCCCCGGACGAACTGCTTCTGGAGCAGGAAGAAGATCACCAACGTGGGGATGGCGACCAGCACCGAGCCGGCCGAGACCAGGTTGTTGTCGGTGAAGAACTCGCCGCGCAGGTTGTTCAGCGAGCTGGTCACCGGGAACTTGTCGCCGCTGCGCATCAGCACGGTGGCCCAGAAGAACTCGTTGTAGATCCAGGTGACCTCCAGGGTGGCCAGCGCCGCCAGGGCCGGCCGGCACAGTGGCATGGTCACCTGCCAGTACTGCCGCCAGACGCTCGCGCCGTCGACCATCGCCGCCTCGTACAGGTCGCGGGGGAGGGCCTTCATGTAGTTGCTCAGCACGAAGACGCAGAAGCCGCACTGGAAGGCGACGTTGACCAGGATCAGTCCCCAGTAGCTGTCGTAAAGCAGCTCCGAGTCGCTCATGAACTCCGGCAGCGGCACCTCGGTGAAGAGCCGGAACAGCGGGATCAGCAGCGCCTGCTGGGGCAGCAGGTTGGCCGCGGTGAAGAGCCCGAGCAGGACGATGTTGAGTTTCCAGCTGAACCGGGCGATCACGAACGCCACGCAGGAGGCCAGGAAGAGCGTCAGCAGCACCGCCGGGACGGTGATCCAGACCGAGTTGAGGAAGTGCTTGCCGAACTCGGCGGTCTGCCAGGCGGTGACGTAGTTGTCGAAGGTCCAGCCGCCGAGCGAGGCGTACCCGTTCGCGGCGGTGTAGTCGTACGACCGGAGCGAGCTCAGCACCGCCCAGATGATCGGGAAGAGCCACCCGATCGCCACCGCACCCAGGAACAGGTGCAGGGCCACCCGGGCCGGCCGCAGCGGCGCGCGGCGCTTCGTCGGGGCGTCGGCCGCCGGCTCGCGGGTCATGGTCGACGCGCTCATCGCCGGTCCTCCCTCATCACGGTGGCCAGGTAGATGGTGATGAAGACCAGGGAGACCACCAGCATGATCGTCGCCAGTGCGGAGCCGAAGCCGATCCGGCTGGCCTCACCCACCACGTTCTGCGTGACCAGCGCGGAGAGCAGTTCCAGGCCGTTGCGGCCCTTGTTGATGACCCAGACCAGGTCGAACGCACGCAGCGACTCGATCACCGTCACCACCAGCACGATGATGTTGATGGGCCGCATCACCGGGAAGACCACCCGGAAGAAGGTGCTGGTCTCCGAGGCGCCGTCGACGGCGGCGGCCTCGCGCAGCGACGGGTCGACGCCCTTCAGGCCGGCCAGGTAGAGCAGCATGATGTAGCCGACGTGCCGCCACCCGGCGGCGAACAGCACCGCCCAGATGTTGACGTTCGGGTCGCCGTACCAGTCGGTGTCGCCGCCGAGCACGGCGTTGAGCAGGCCCTGGTCGCGGGAGTAGATGAGCTGCCAGACGAAGCCGATCAGCGCCAGCGAGAGCACCACCGGCAGGTAGAGCGCGGTCTGGTAGAAGCGGCTGCCGCGGATCTCCTTGTCCAGCAGCACGGCGAGGAACATCCCGAACGGGGTGGCGACCACGAAGAGCGCCGCCAGCCAGAGCAGGTTGTTCTGCACCGCCGGCACGAACGGCGGGTAGATGTTGACCACGTCGGAGTAGTTGCGACCGCCCACCCACTCGATCTCGCTGAGCGGGCCGATGCCGTCCCAGTCGGTGCCGGAGAGGGCCACGGTGGCCAGCGCCGGCAGCCACACCAGCGCGACGACGAGCAGCAGCGGTACGAGCACCATCAGCGTGATCACCACGCGGTCGGTGCGGGACAGGAGCCGTAGCCGGCGGCCGCGCCCACCCCGGGTGGGGGGCCGCGCCCGGGGCGGGGGTGGCGGCCGGCGACGGCACGGCGCGATCCGCTTGGATCAGGGGCAGGTCGGACACGAGGTCCTCCCCCTCTCGCCGTCAGCTGGTGAAGATCGACTTCTTCTGGTTCTCGATGCTGTTCAGCAGCCCGTCGATGTCCTTCGGGTTCTTGATGAACTGCTGGAGCGCCGGAATGATCACAGTGGAGGCGAAGTCCGGCCGGGTGTCACGGTCGAGGAACTGGGCGATCTCGGTGGCCGAGCCGACCAGCTCGGCGGCCTTCTTCTGCAGGGCGGTGTAGCCGCCGGTGTCGGCGCCGCCGTTGGCCACCAGGGTGCTGGGGTCGTTCTTCACGGTGATGTCCGCGGCGGCCTTCGAGCCGACGTACTCCAGCAGCTTCTTGGCGTTCGCCTCGGACTTCGGCTTGCGGGCCATCATGTAGCCGTCGATCGGCGCGTCCAGGGCCTTCGCCCCGATCGTCGAGTCGACCTCCGGGAAGGTGAAGAAGTCCAGGTCGTCCTGCTCGTCGTTGCTGAACTGCTGGGCGACGAAGAGGCCGAGCAGGTACATGCCGCTCTTCTTCTGCTGCAACGACTGGGCGGCCTCCTGCCAGGTGCGGCCCAGGCTGTCGGCCTGGTGCAGCGGCAGCAGCCCGTTCCAGGCGTCGAAGACCTTCTTCACCTTGTCGGAGGTCCAGGCCTCCTTGCCGGCCATCAGGTCGACGTGGAACTGGTAGCCGTTGATCCGCAGGTTGAGGATGTCGAAGGTGCCCATCGCCGGCCAGCCGTCCTTGTCGGCGAAGGCGATCGGGGTGAGGCCGTCCTTCTTCATCTGCGCGCCGACGGCGTTGAGGTCGTCGAGCGTCTTGGGCACCTGGTACCCGCGCTGCTGCCAGACGGACTTGCGGTAGAAGACGGCCCACGGGTAGTACGACGACGGCACGAAGTACTGCTTGCCGTCGTCGCCGGTGGAGGCCTTCTTGAACGCGTCGGAGTAGCCGGAGAGCTTGCCCCAGACGTCGCTGAGGTCGCCGGCCAGCCCCTTGGCGGCGAAGAACCGCATCCGGTAGCCGGCGAACCACATGAACACGTCGTCCGGCTTGCCCTGCAGGTAGTTGTTGATGTTCTCCTGGAACGTGTTGTGGTCGACCGTGTTGACCTTCGGCTCGATGCCGGACGCCGTCTGGAAGCCGGTCATCACCTTGGCGATGACCTCCTTCGGCTTCGGGTCCGACTGGTTCGAGCCGATCGACACGGTCTTGCTGGCCGAGCCGGAGTCCGAGTCGGAGCCGCAGCCGGCCAGCAGGCCGGTGCCGAGCAGCGCGCCCGCGCCCGCGCCGGCGAGCAGCGAGCGCCGCCCGATGCCGGCGACGGAGGGCGGTACGAGCCGGGCGAGGTACTCGCCTTCGGTACGGGGACGGGACATGGTGCCTCCTGCGGATGAAGAGGTGCGGCGCCCAAGGGTGGTCAGTGCTGGCGGTGCCGGCGTGTCCGTGAATGCCAACACAGATTCACCGAGATCCAACATTGGCGAACAAGAACAGCCGGTGGCGCTTGAAGCTACCCCTCCGTGCAGCCGTGTCAAGAGGGCTGCTGGGGATCGATACCGCAGTGTTGACAAGGGATCCCGTTGGTAAACGTTGGAAACGAGTCGATGTTGGAAAGTGTTGACTTGCGCAGTCATCGGGGGCACTCTCTGCACTCATGCGGCAGCACGGCACCTGGCAGGGCGACGGCATCTTCTACGGCGCGGACTACAACCCGGAGCAGTGGCCGGAGGAGGTCTGGGCCGAGGACGTGGCGCTGATGCGCCGCGCCGGCGTCGACCTGGTCTCGGTCGGCATCTTCTCCTGGGCCCTGCTCGAACCGACCCCCGGCCGGTACGAGTTCGGCTGGCTGGACCGGGCCCTCGACGTCCTGCACGACGGCGGCGTCAACGTGGACCTGGCCACCGCCACCGCCAGCCCGCCGCCGTGGCTGGCCCACCGGCACCCGGAGACGCTGCCCCGCACCGCCGACGGCACGGTGCTGTGGCCTGGCGGGCGGCAGGCGTACTGCCCCAGCTCGCCCATCTTCCGGGAGCGTTCGCTCGCCCTGGTCGAGGCGGTCGCCGGCCGGTACGCCGAGCACCCCGCCGTGGTGATGTGGCACATCTCCAACGAGCTGGGCTGCCACAACGTGCACTGCTACTGCGACGTCAGCGCCGAGGCGTTCCGCCACTGGCTGCGCGAGCGCTACGGCGACCTGGACACCCTCAACGCCGCCTGGGGCACCACCTTCTGGAGCCAGCGGTACGGCGACTGGGCCGAGATCAACCCGCCGCGCAGCGCGCCGACCTTCGCCAACCCCACCCAGCAGCTGGACTTCCTACGCTTCTCCTCCGACGAGCAGCGGGCCCAGCTGCGCGCCGAGCGGGAGGTGCTCGCCCGGCTGGTCCGGCAGCCGGTCACCACGAACTTCATGATCGGCACCGGGATCAAGTACCTGGACTACCACTCCTGGGCGTCCGACGTGGACGTGGTCTCCAACGACCACTACCTCACCGCCGCCGACCCGCTGTCGCACCTCGGGCTGGCGCTCGCCGCCGACCACACCCGCGGCGTCGCCGGCGGCGACCCGTGGCTGCTGATGGAGCACTCCACCAGCGCGGTCAACTGGCAGCCGCGCAACGTCGCCAAGACCCCCGGCCAGCTGCGCCGCAACAGCCTCGCGCACGTGGCGCGCGGCGCAGACGGGGTGCTGTTCTTCCAGTGGCGGGCCTCCCGCGCCGGGGCGGAGAAGTTCCACTCCGCGCTGGTGCCGCACGCCGGCCCGGACACCAAGGTGTTCCGCGAGGTGTGCCAGCTCGGCGCCGACCTGAAGGCCCTCGCCGAGGTGCGCGGCAGCCGGGTCGACGCCGAGGTGGCGATCCTGTTCGACTGGGAGGCCTGGTGGGGGGTCGAGCTCGACTCACACCCCAGCGTCGACGTCACCTACGTCGACCGGCTCCAGGCGCTGTACGGCGCGCTCTGGCGGGCCGGCGTCACCACCGACGTGGTGCACCCCTCGGCCGACCTCAGCGGCTATCAGCTGGTCCTCGTGCCGACCCTCTACCTGGTCCGCGACGCCGACGCCGAGGCCCTGCACCGCTACGTCGACGGTGGCGGCACCGCCCTGGTCACCTACTTCAGTGGCATCGTCGACGAGCACGACCACATCCGCCTCGGCGGGTACCCGGGGGCGTTCCGCGACCTGCTCGGCGTCCGCACCGAGGAGTTCTTCCCGCTGCGCGAGGGCGAGCGGGTACGCCTCGACGACGGTGCCACCGCCGGCGTGTGGACCGAGTGGCTGCACCCGGAGGGCGCCGAGGTGCTCGCCTCGTACGCCGACGGGCCGCTGCCCGGCGTCGCCGCCCTCACCCGGCACCGGGTGGGCCGGGGCACCGCCTGGTACGTCGGCACCCGGCTGGACGAGGCGGCCACCGACCGGCTGGTGGCCCGGCTGCTCGCCGAGGCCGGGGCGCGCCCCCCGGTGGCCGCGCCGACCGGCGTCGAGGTGGTCCGCCGCCGCGACGGCGACCGCTCCTGGCTCTTCGTCATCAACCACACCGACGCCGAGGTCCGGCTCGACGTCACCGGCACCGAGCTGCTCGGCGGCGCACGCTGCACCGGTGAACTGCGCGTGCCGGCCGGCGAGGTGGCGGTGGTCCGGGAGGGACACGCCGGTCCGGTCCCGCTCGGCGAGCCGACGGCGACGGCCTGACCTGCGTACCGTTTCCCCGTCCGCCCGGTTAGGAGGCTCGATGCTCGCCCAGCAACGGCAGACCGCCATCCTGGAACTGATCCGGCAGCGCGGCGGCGTGCGGGTCAGCCACCTGGTGAGCCGGTTCGGGGTCTCCGACATGACCATCCGGCGGGACCTGGAGGTGCTCGCCGAGCGGGGGCTGATCGACAAGGTGCACGGCGGGGCGACCCTGGCCGGGCCCGGCTCGGCCGAGGAGCCCGGCTTCGCCGCCAAGTCGATCCGCCAGCAGGGGGAGAAGCGGGCCATCGCCGAGCACGCCGCCGGCATGGTGGAGCCCGGCATGGCGATCGCCCTCTCCGCCGGTACGACCACCGCCGCGCTGGCCACCATGCTCGCCGACGTACGCGGGCTGACCGTGGTGACCAACTCGATCCCGGTCGCCGACGCGCTCTACCAGAACCCGCGCGCCGACCAGACCGTGGTGCTCACCGGCGGGATCCGCACCCCGTCGGACGCGCTGACCGGGCCGGTCGCCGAGGCGGCGATCAGTTCCCTCAACGTCGACCTGCTCTTCCTCGGCGTGCACGGGATGAGCCCGCGGACCGGCTTCACCACGCCCAACCTGCTGGAGGCGGCGGTCAACCGGCGGCTGATCAGCGCCGCCCGGCGGCTGGTCGTGTTGGCCGACCACACCAAGTGGGAGACCATCGGCATCGCCACCATCGCCCCGCTGGAGGAGGCCGACGTGCTGATCACCGACGCCAAGCTGCCGCCGGAGGGGCGCCGGCAGGTCGGCGAGCAGGTCGGCGAGCTGGTCGTCGTCGAGGCCGACTGACCCGCGTCCTCCCGGCCACCGGGCCACGTCGGACGGCCCGGCGCGGACGTCACCTGAGACCGGCCGCTGCCGTGTCGAGGTGGGTGAGGAACCGCCGTACCGCCGGAGGTCGGCTGCGGCCGGCGACGGTGGCGGCGAAGATCCGCCGGACGGACGCGTCGTCGGGGTGTACGCGCAGCAGCGCCAGATCGGGCGGGGCGGCCCGGACGGCCAGGGCCGGGACCAGTGCGACGCCCAGGCCGGCCGCCACACAGCCGAGCTTGCCGGTCCACTCCGCTGCCACGATGTCGATCCTGGGTCGGAAGCCGGTGGGCAGGGTGGCGCGCAGCAGGGTCTCCTCCGCGGTGGCCGAACCGGCGATGAACGCCTCGTCGGCCAGCTCGCGCAGCCGGACGGTGCGCCGTCGGGCGAGCCGGTGCGTCCGGGGCACCGCCACCAGCAGGGCCTCATCGAGGAGGTGGTGCAGGTCGACCCGCTCGCTGTCCAGCGGCTGATCCGGTGCGGCGCTGAGCACCGCCACGTCGGCGTCGCCGTCGACGAGGCGTTCCAGCAGACCGGACGTCAGCCCCTCGACCAGGGAGAGGGCCACGTCGGGATGGTCGGAGCGGAACGTGGCCAGAGCGCGCGGCACGAGCGCGGCGACGGCCGTGGGAAAGGCGCCGACCCGGAGCCGGCCGGCGGTCAGGTCGCGCAGTGCGGCCATGTCCCGACGCGCGGTGTCGAGCCGGTCGAGCACCGCCGTGGCATGGCCGAGCAGGCACCGGCCGTGCTCGGTGAGGGCGACGCCACGGGGCAACCGGTCGAACAGCGGGCAGCCCATGTCGGCTTCCAGCGCGGCGATCTGCCGGGACACCGCCGACTGGGTGTAGCGCAGGGTCCGGGCCGCGGCCGTGATGGAGCCGTGCTCGGCGACGGTGCGGAAGACCCGAAGGGTGTGTGGCTGCACCGAGCCATGCTTGCACCGCATGGCGGAGATGCCAAACAGTCGCTGGTCGCATGAGTGACATCCGCCTAACGTTGCCGGTCATGGACGCCATCGCACTGCTGGGCACGGGCACGATGGGTACGGCGCTCGGCCGCCGGCTGCTGGCCACCGGGCACTGGCTCACCGTCTGGAACCGCACCGCCGAACGCACCGGGCCGCTCGTCGACGCCGGTGCCCGGGCCGCCGCCAACCCGGCGGAGGCCGTCCGGGACGCCGATGTGGTGATCACCATGCTCACCGATGCGACCGCCGTGCGGGAGGTGCTGTTCGGCGTCGACGGGGCGGCGGCCGCCCTGCGCACGGGCGCCCACCTTGTCGAGATGTCCACGATCGGCCCGCCGGCCGTCCGCGAGCTGGCCGAGCGGCTGCCGCGGGGCGTACGGCTCGTGGGCGCGCCGGTCGCCGGCAGCGCGGGCGCGGCGCAGGCGGGTCGGCTCGTGGTGCTGGCCGGTGGCGAGGAGGCAGCCGTGGACCGGGTCGCTCCGGTGCTGGCGAGCCTGGGCACGCTGCGCCGCTGCGGTGGCGTCGGCGCCGGCGCCGCGATGAAGCTGGTGCTCAACACCGCCCTGCTCACGGCGGTCGCGGCGGTCGCCGACGCGCTGGCCGTTGCCGACGCGGTGGGCGTGGATCGCCGCACGGCGTGGGAGGCGCTCGCCACCGGACCGCTCGGCGGCGCGGTCGCCCGCGCGAGCGCCACCGACGCCGCATTCGCCGTCGCGCTGGCCGCCAAGGACGCCCGGCTCGCTCTCGACGCGCTCGGAGACGTGCCGGCACCCGTGCTGAGCGCCAGCGCGTCCGTGCTGGCGGCCGCGTTGCGGCCCGACGCCGACATCGCCACCCTCACCGACGTACGTCCCGCGGACGTCGCCACCCCTGACAAGGAGAAGTTGTGACCGTCACCTTGGACAACCCCGCGACCGTGTCGGCGCCGTTCGGCGACCGGTTCGCCCACGTGGCCCGCCTCGACCTGGCGGGCGGTGCGCTGCTCGTGCTCTCCGGCCAGGTCGCGGTGGACGACGACGGCGCCGTGGTGGCACCCGGCGATGTCCGGGCGCAGGCCGAACGGATCTTCGAGCTGATCGGTGCCCTGCTGGCCGCGCACGGCGCCACGTTCGCCGACGTCATGCACGTCCGCACGTTCATGACCGACTTCGGTGACCTGGCCGGCTACGCCGCCGTCCGCCGCCGGTACTTTCCGGACGCCAAGCCGGCCAGCACCACCGTGGAGGTGCGCCGGCTCTTTCTGGACGGCGCGGTGTTGGAGGTCGAGGTGACCGCCGCGGTGACCGGCGGCTGAATCGCCCACCGGCGGCGCCACGGCGCCGTCCATGACGGTGTTCCTCGCAGCCGGCGTCGGTCGCGCTGGGGTGATCCTCCGCGGCGGCGTTTCCCAGGCAGCTCACAGTCGTCCGAGCTAGGGTGCCCTCGGTAACCGTGCGCTCCGTGGTGGAGCGCGTGTGGCGGGAAGCGGGAGTTCCGATGGTCTTCAAGAAGATGCTGAGCGCGTTCGGTGTGGGTGGGCCCAGCGTCGACACGGTCCTGGCCAACCCGAACACCCGGCCGGGCCTGACCCTCGACGGGCAGGTCAACCTCGTCGGCGGCGACGCCCCGGCGAACATCGAGCAGATCACCGTCGGCCTGGTCACCCGGGTGGAGATCGAGAGCGGCGACACCGAGTACGCCGGCATCATGGAGTTCCAGCGGATGGCGGTCAGCGGGCCGTTGCAGCTGGCCCCGAAGCAG
This sequence comes from Micromonospora sp. U56, assembly GCF_018070095.1. NCBI lineage: Bacteria > Bacillati > Actinomycetota > Actinomycetes > Micromonosporales > Micromonosporaceae > Micromonospora > Micromonospora sp. U56. The sequence goes on along the minus strand of NZ_JAGPYL010000053.1, from coordinate 6,530 downwards.
CAGCTGTCGATCCCGTTCCAGCTGCCGGTGCCGTGGGAGGCCCCGATCACCGACGTCTACGGCCAGCGCCTGCGTGGGATGACGATGGGTCTGCGGACCGAGCTGGCGATCGCCCGGGCGGTCGACAAGAGCGACCTGGACCAGGTCAACATCCACCCGCTGCCGGTGCACGAGCGGATCCTGGAGGCCTTCCAGCGGCTGGGATTCCGGTTCAAGCACGCCGACCTGGAGCGCGGTCACCTCCGCGGCACCCAGCAGACGCTGCCGTTCTACCAGGAGATCGAGTTCTTCGCCGCGCCGCAGTACGCCCAGGCGGTCACCGAGGTCGAGCTGACCTTCGTGACCAGCCCGCACGGCGTCGAGGTGATCCTCGAGTGCGACAAGCGCGGTGGCTTCCTCAGCGCCGGCCACGACGCGTTCGGCCGGTACACCGTCTCGCACGCCGACGCCGACCGGGTCGACTGGGCGCAGGTCGTCGACGGCTGGCTGCGCGAGACCACCTCCCGCTACGGCAGCCTGCGTGCCGCCGGCTTCGGCGCCCCGCACGGGTACGGCCGCCGGGGTCACGGCATGGGCGGCATGGTCGCCGGGGCGGCCCTCGGCGTCGCCGGTGGCCTGGTCGCCGGGGAGATGATCGAGGACGCCTTCGAGGGTGACTTCGGCGGCGGCGACTTCGGCGGCGACTTCGAGTGAGCCGACGCGACGATGGCCCCCGGGACTCATCCCGGGGGCCATCGTTCTCACGGCGTTGATCTCGTGGGTCAGTGACGGGCCTTGCGCTCTTCACTGCTGCGGAAGTTGCTCCCGGCCTTGGCCAGGCCCCGGCTGCCCAGGTAACCGATGGTCAGCAGGGTGATGAAGAACCAGGCCTGCGGGGCGCGGAAGATGTCCACCCCGACCGAGTTCTTACCGACCAGGAACGACGCGGCCAGTATGCCGATCACGCCGGCGATGTAGACCCAGAACTCCGTCGTACGCAGCGAGGGCTTGGTTTCCGTCCCCGGTGCGGGGATCGCCTGCTCGCGGCGCCCGTCGCCCATCATCGGCATCGGACGGGTCGGAGCCTCGGTCATCGCCCGGTTGGGCGCTTCCTGCATCGGCCGGTTGGTAGGCCTGGTGGATGCAGCCTGCGTGCTCATCTGGTCCTCCTCAGGATTTGATGAGTACCTGCACTCCCTCGCCCCGCTACCGCGTTTCGGCCACGGCACGGTTCGCGTTCATGGCGCGGGCAACCTCCGTCTACCCGACGCCCCCGAGAGGTAACACCGGCTCACCAGCGGATTGCGGCCGCCGGTGGCGCCCTGCGGGGAGAGCGCCACCGGCGTGGTACGTCAACGCAGGCCGTTGCGCACGGCCACCCGGACGAGCAGCTCCGGGTCGTCGGTGATGATGCCGTCCACCCCCAGGTCGATCACCCGCTGCATGACCGCCGGGTCGTTGACCGTGTACGGCACGACCGTGAGCCCGTACCGTCGCTGCAGCTCCGGCACCCGAGGGCCGTGGAAGTAGGCCGGGTCCTCCCGCAGGTACCAGTCGGCCGAGGCGACAGTGCCCTGGCCCGGGTCGTGCACCTGCCAGTTGGCGGAGACCGTCGTCGCCCCGGAGTCGCGGACCAGCTTGCCGAGGTCCTGGTGCTGCCACCAGTCCAGGCCGCCGGTCCACGGGCTCCTGACCGAGGAGTCGCCGTCGGCACGCAGCGAGCACTCGTCGGCGAGGGAGGCGCACTCGGCCGGGCCGTACTGCCAGACCAGGGCAACCGTCTCGATGCGCGGGTCCAGCCGGTGGGCGTAGCGGATGGTGCGCCAGTCGAACGACTGGATCGTGGTCCGGCGGGTGAAGCCGGCCCGCTGGATCGCGCCGACCAGCCTGCGGGTGAAGCTCGGGTACGGCTCGGTGTCGTCGACCAGCGGGCTGATCTTCGTCTCCACGTTCAGCCGCACGTCGTCGCGGCCGCTGGCGCGCACCAGGGCGAACACCTCGTCGAGGGTGGGAATCCGGGCGCCGGGCGCGGCGACCTGCGCCGGGAACTCCGGCAACGTCCGCGAGCCGCAGTCGACGGTCTTCAGCTGGGCCAGGGTCAGCTCGTGCACCGGCTCGCCGACATAGGGGAACTGCGGGTCACCCGGGCGGGCCGGCGCGGTGTCGACGCAGTGCGAGCCGTTGACGGTCCGGTCGTGCAGCACCACCAGGTGCCCGTCGGCGGTGACGCCGGTGTCCAGTTCCAGGGTGGAGATCGCCGGGTGCTCCAGCGCGTGGGTGAAGGCGGGCAGGGTGTTCTCCGGGCGGGTGGTCCGGCCGCCGCGGTGCGCCTGGATGTCGAACGGCGAGGCGTACGCCGTGGGCAGTTGCCGGCCGCGGGTGGCCAGCAGGTCTCGGAGCCGGTCCGGGTAGTCGGTGATGAGGCCGTCGACCCCGTCGTCGAGCAGCTTCGCCATGGTCGGCACGTCGTCGACGGTCCACGGGATCACCTTGATCCCGTTACGGTGCGCGTGCTCCACCATGTCCCTGGTGACGTACGGCCGGTAGCCGGAGTCGGTGACGGTGCCGTTCTGCGGGAAGCCGTGCACCGGGGAGAACGCGCTCACGCCGAAGCTGCGCACGGCCCGGATCGGGTCGCCGGCGAAGTCGTCGATGTCCAGGCCGCCGAGCCAGGGCGACGCACCGGGGCGGCCGACCTGGAGGAAGTCGTAGTTGGTCAGGGCGACCAGGGGCAGCCGCGGCTCGACCTGGCGCATCCGCATCAGCGCGCCCCAGTCGAAGCTCTGGACGGTGACCTGCCTGAGCAGCCCGGCGGCACGGACCTCCCGGGCGGTCACCTGGACGAACTGCTCGCGGGGCGCGGTCTCGGTGGGCGCGCCGGCCTCCACCTTGGTCTCCACGTTGAGCGTCACGTCGCCGGCCCGGTAGCGCTTCACCAGGTCGAAGACCTCGCGCAGCAGGGGCATCCGGGCGCCGGGCACGGCCAGCTGGCCGGGCTTGTCCGGCAGGGTCCGGGAGCCGCAGTCGAGGGTGCGCACCTGGGCCAGGGTGAGCGTGTTGACGTATCTGCCGACGTACGGGAACTCCGGGTCCCCGGGGCGCACCGGGGCGGTGTCCACGCACTTGGCGCCGCTGACCCTGCGGTCGTGGGTCACCACGGCCTGGCCGTCCTCGGTGATCTGCACGTCCAGTTCCAGCGTGTCCACGCCGAGCTGCAGGGCGTTGCCGAACGAGGCGAGGCTGTTCTCCACCCGCAGCCCGAGGCCCCCGCGGTGGGCCTGGAGGTCGAAGGTCCGGTCCGGCCCCGGCCGCGCCTCGGCGGGCGCGGCCAGACCGGACGTCACGGTCGCCACCACCAGGGCGGCGATGGCGGTACGGCGCGTTCTGCGCACGCTGTCTCTCCTACGGGGGCGGGCGGTTCCCGCCAACCCGCCGGTCAGCATGGGCAGCGGGAACGGCCGGCAGGCGAGCGGCGGGCGGCCGGCCGGTGAACCGGCGCGGACCGGTTTGGTCGCGGCCTGGCCGGGCAGGCAGTGGATTACCGCCAGATCTGCGAGGTGATGGACGTGCGTGACAACGACACGATGCGGGAGTCCACCCGGCTGGCCGAGGAGCGCCTCACCGCCGGCGTCTACGGCGAGGGTGCCCTGGACGAGGTGACCGTGCCGCAGACGGACGTGCTGCGGGTGATCCAGGAGCAGGATCCGGACGATCCGGCCGACGCCCCGGTCGACCCGAACGTGCTGCGCGACGGCGGCCCGACCCGGGGGCAGGGTGCGATCACCACCACCGGCGGCACCGCCGGCCCGGCCAGCGTGCGCCGGTTGGCCCGCCAGCCGGAGCGACACCGCGGCACGGTCGCCCCGACCACCACCGGCGACGCCACCACGGGCGGCCTGAGCACGCCCGCCGGTGGCTCGACGAGCGACAAGTCCTCGACCGGCTCTCAGGTGGGCAACTTCACCAACGATCGCGCGAACCCCGGCTGACCCGGTCCCGCGACGATCGCGTTGAACAGCGAAGCAGTGGCCTCACCCGCACGGGTGAGGCCACTGCTGTCCACATCGCTCCTCGCCGGCGTAGCCGGCAGCAGGGGTCAGGACGTGGGGCGGAGCACGCCGAGGCGCTGGGTGGCCCGGGTCAGCGCCACGTAGAGGTCGCTGCGCCCGCGCGGGGACTCGGCGACGATGGCGTCCGGGTCGACCACCAGGACGGAGTCGAACTCCAGGCCCTTGGCCTGACCCACGGTCAGCACCACCACCCGGCTCTCCAGCTCCGGCTGCTCGCCGACCGCCGCCTCCGGCAGCGCCTCCACCACCGCGGCGGCCAGCTCGTCGGCCCGGCCCGCCGGCACGATCACCCCGAGCCGCCCGTCGTCCAGCCGGGCGGCCTCCCGGGTGGTCGCCGCCACCAGCTCGCCGGCCAGGCCGGCCGCGTCCACCGCGCGGTCCCACGGTGGTACGCCGCCGGCGCGTACCGAGCGGGGTGGGCGCAGCGCGGGGTCGATCTCGGCGAGCACCTCGGCGGCCACCGCCATGATCTCGGCGGGGGTGCGGTAGCTGACGGTCAGCTCCTCCAGCCGCCAGCGCCGGGCCACGTACGGCTCCAGCGCGTCGGCCCAGGACGGGGTGCCGGCCAGCGCGCCGGTCTGCGCCACGTCACCGACGATGGTCATCGACCGGCTCGGGCAGCGGCGCATCAGCAGCCGCCAGGCCATCGGCGACAGCTCCTGCGCCTCGTCGACGATCACGTGCCCGAACGCCCAGCTCCGGTCGGCGGCGGCCCGCTGCGCGGTGGTCAGCCGGTCGGCCTCCTCCTGCCGCTCCAGCAGCCGGTCGGCGTCGATCAGGTCGGTGACGCCGAGGATCTCGCCACCGTCGGCCTCGTCCTCGACGTCGATCGAGCGGGAGCCCTTCCAGATCTCCAGCACGCCCTCGGCGTACTCGCGCTGGAAGGAGCGGATCCGCTCGCGGCGGGCCGCGGCGGCCCGCTCGTCCTCCCCGAGCAGCTCGGCGGCCTCGTCCAGCAGCGGCACGTCGGCCGGCGTCCAGCCGCCCGGCTCCCGGTGCAGCAGCGCGCGCTCGGCGTCGGTGAGCATCGGCGCGGCCGCGGCGATCCGGTCGGTCGAGGCGTACAGGTCGGCGAGCAGGCGCTGCGGGGTGAGCACCGGCCACAGCTCGTCGAGCGCGGCCCGGATGCCGGGCTCCTCGCGCAGCTCCCGGCGGATCTCGGCGCGGTCGGCCTCCTCCAGCAGGTTCTCCCCGCCCAGCGGGTCGGCGCCGATCCGCTCGGCGATCTGCGCGGCGAGCGCGTGGACGACCTCGACGTCGAACACAGCGCGGGCCAGGTTGTGCGGGCGGCCGGAGCGGCGGGCCCGGTCGCGGGCGTGGCGGACCATCTCCGGGTCGAGTCGCACCGTGTCCCGCTCGATCTCGATCTCCAGCGGCTCGTCGGGCACCCACTGCCGGTCGTGGACCGCGGCGGCCAGCACCTCGGTCATTACCGTCCGCCCCTTGAGCGCCGCCGTCTCGGCCGGTTCGGCGCGCCGCGCGCTGACGCCGGGGAAGAGGTCGCCGGGGGTACGCAGCAGCACGCCCGTTTCGGCCAGCGTGGGCAGCACCTGCGAGATGTAGCGCAGGAAGGTCGCGTTCGGGCCGACCAGCAGCACGCCCCGGCTGGAGAGCTCCCGCCGGTGGGTGTAGAGCAGGTACGCCGCGCGGTGCAGCGCGACGGCGGTCTTGCCGGTGCCGGGGCCGCCCTGCACCACCAGCACGCCCGGCAGGTCGGCCCGGATCACCCGGTCCTGCTCGGCCTGGATGGTCTCCACGATGTCGCGCATCCGCCCGGTCCGGCCGGCGTTGAGCGCGGCGAGCAGGGACGCCTCGCCGGTCAGCTCCTCGTGGGCGGTGGGGGAGGCGGTGGCGAGGTCGAGCACCTCGTCGTTGAGTCCGGTCACCTTCCGCTGCCGGGTACGCAGGTGCCGGCGCCGCTTGACGCCCTGCGGGTTGGCGGCGGTGGCGAGGTAGAACGGCCGGGCGGCGGGGGCCCGCCAGTCCATCAGCAGCGGGTCGTAGTCGCCGGTGGTGTCGAAGATGCCGATCCGGCCGATGTAGTGCCGGGCCCCGTCGATGTCGTCGAGCCGGCCGAAGCAGAGCCCGTTCTCCACGGCGGAGAACTGCTCGACCTGGTCGGCGTACATCTGGACCGCGCTGTCGCGCTGGGACCGGGCCTGCAACGTGCCCCCGGTGGTCCGCAGTTCCTCGGTGAGCCGCTGGGCGGCCTGCTCACGCATGTCGTCCAGCCGGCCGTAGAGCAGCGAGACGTACTCCTGCTCGCGGCCGATCTCGTCGTCGTGCTGCTGCGCGACGGAACCGTCGGATTGCGTTGACAAGCCGTCTCCTCGTCAATTAAGATGGGTCCAGGAATGGCCGTTGTCGCCATTCCTTTTTTGTGTCCGAACTGAGAAAGATACCGCGCCGCGCCCCGCCGCACCAAGCATCCCGGCCGCGGCCACCCACGTCACACCCCCTACCACCCGCCCGTCCCTCGGC